>CAMMKL010000141.1 GCA_946497265.1 uncultured Clostridia bacterium
CGCCACCGGTGGATTTTGAGTCCACTACGTCTGCCAATTCCATCACACCGGCATATTTATAGGCCAAAACTGACAACGTCTTATATTATATACGAAGAAAAAGTAAAAATCAAGTGGGAAGTAACAATTTGTAAAAAAAATTACAAAAACGTTTGTTGTCAAGAGTATAAGAAACTGTTAGAATAATCATGACAAGGGGGTTGAAATGGGAAGATGGAGAAAAGTAATACGAAAAAAAGGGCTACGATATTGTTTGGCTCTCCTCATAGAAGGGGCTTTACCGGGCTTCTTTTGGAAGAATACTTACAAGCTTTGGGGGATCATTTTCACACTGAAATGGTGAATGCATATGACCTTAAAATTGAACCTTGCCAAGGTTGCGGATTTTGTGAAAAGCAGGATGGATGTATGATACCTGATTTTAACAAAATAGATCAATTGCTGCGTACAGCGGATTTGCTATTGGTCGCCACGCCGATTTACTATTTGGGATTACCGGCTCCTTTGAAAGCTATTTTAGACCGGACCCAAAGGTACTTTTCTGCCCGTTTCTCCCTTGGGTTGCACCCGCCGATTGCAAAACACAAGGAGGCTGCTTTGCTGCTGACCTGCGGCGCTGAGAGTGGGGATGGCGCCGATATGATCTCACGACAAATCAAAATGGCGTTTACCGTGTTGAATGCCACCTTGCGGGAAGAGATCCTGTGGGCTGGAACCGACACCAATCACGATCTTTCTTTTTTACTACCGGAAATCAAGGCTGCGGCGAAGAAAATGCAGGAGAGACTGCCAATACTTGCTATTTGATAGAGTTTATGATACACTTAAAGTTGTTGTATCATTGTATTTGGGAGGAATACGTTTATGTCAGGACATTCCAAGTGGAGTACGATTAAAAGAAAAAAAGAAAAGACCGATGGTCAAAGAGCAAAGATATTTACGAAGATCGGGCGTGAACTGGCGGTGGCTGTTCGCGAAGGCGGCAGTGCGGACCCTGCTTCCAATTCCAAACTGAAGGATTGTATCGCCAAGGCTAAGGCAAACAACGTGCCCAATGAAAATATTGAGCGTATTATTAAAAAGGCAGCCGGCGACGGCGATGCAGATAAATATGAAAGCATAACGTATGAAGGGTACGGTCCCTGCGGCATAGCGGTCATTGTAGAAACCCTTACCGACAACCGCAACCGGACTGCCGGCGACTTACGCCATTATTTTGATAAATTTGGCGGAAACTTGGGTACGCCGGGTTGCGTATCTTTCCTGTTTGCCCAAAAGGGTGTTATTGTAGTGGAAAAAGAAGGCCTGGAAGAGGATAAAGTTATGGAAGACGCGCTGGAAGCCGGCGCGGCCGATTTTCAGGCGGATGAAGATGTTTTTGAAATTTATACCGAGCCGGATGACTTCAGCGGCGTTCGGGATGATTTGGAAGCAAAGGGCTATTCCTTTGTTTCTGCAGAGGTGGAGATGGTGCCGAGCACGTATACTACGATTACGGATGAGGATGCTGTGGTTAAAATGCAGCGTTTGCTCGATATGTTGGAAGATAACGATGACGTTCAGAATGTATGGCACAACTGGGATACTCCGGACTCGGGCGACGAGGACGAATAAAGTTGTAATGAGGTAAAGCTATGAGCAATGTAGATCACCTTTGTTTGGGTTGTATCCGTGACAAGGTAGGGGATGGCCCCTGCCCGTACTGTGGATTTGATCCATCTGCGGCGCTCCCGGCAAACTGTCTGCCGGTGAAAACCCTGTTGCAGCAGCGTTATGCCGTGGGGAAAAGACTGGATCAAAACGGAGAGGGCATTGGATATATCGGTTATGATACAGAAGCGGATACTGCCGTATATATCCGGGAGTTTCTTCCGGAAAACATGGCGGAACGTTCGCCTGCCGGCACGGCGGTTAAGGTCATTACCGGTTGTGAAACCAGCTATTCGGAATACAAGCAGGCGTTTTTGAATTATTTTCGGTCTGTGGCGCGCATGCGGGAGCTTTCCGCTTTGCTACCGATCTATGATATATTTGAAGAAAACAATACCGCTTATGTTATCTCGGAGTGGGCGGACAATATTACATTGCGGGAATTTGTGGAGCGCAGCGGAGGCAAAGTGGAATGGAACGTGGCCCGGCCTCTATTTATGCCGGTATTGTCCAGCTTGAGCTCTATGCAGGCCGCCGGAGTTCGGCATTTTGGCATTTGTCCGGATAACCTGGTGATCCTGCGTTCCGGTAAAATGAAGCTAAGAGGTTTTTCGATCCGATCGGTACGCCAAATGGATACCGACCTTGCGCCGGAACTTTTTTCCGGCTGCGCTGCGATCGAACAATATACCAGGGGATACCCACTGGAGGAGACCACCGATGTTTATGGCTTTACTGCGTCTTTGTTTTATGCGCTGACCGGTATCCTGCCCGAGGATGCGTTAAAGCGCCGGAACGACGGCCGTTTGATGATTCCCACAAGCATCCTGCGTGTGATCCCCCCGCACGTAGTTACCGCACTTGCTAACGGCCTTCAGGTGAACCCGGAGAAACGGACTCCTACCTTTGAACGGTTGCGTGCCGAGCTTTCCGCAGCTCCGACGGTCACCATGGTTCAAGAGGAGGTGGCGGCTCCGCCGCGCCCTACCCCGGCCCAGAAAAAGAATGCTGCCAAGCCCTCCAAGCGCGCAGGAGGCCTTCCTAACTTTGTTTGGGGGATCCTTTCCTGTGTGGTCGCTTTTATTATTTTTAGCGCGGTGATTTTCCTGCTTTACGGCAAGGATGGGCTGATGGGGATGGGAACTCCGCAAACTTCCGTTTCCTCTGAGCAGGAAGATTCCCTTTTAACGTCTGTACCGGAATCCTCTTTGCTGCCGGAGACCGAGCAGGTCAATATACCGGTTCTTGTGGGGAAAAAATTTGAAGAAGTAAAACAAGAAGCGGATAACAGCAAGGAATACAAAGTGATTGCTTCGGAAGAACGGTTTGATGATGAAATAGCGGAAGGCTACATTATTTCCCAGACCCCGGATCTCAGCAGTGGGCAAACGATGGAGAAAGGGACGGTTGTGGTTGTTGTAGTCAGCAAGGGTTCTGAAATGCGGACCCTGCCTTCCATCAAAGGTTCTACGATCACAGAAGCGAGCGCCGCTGTGACCGCACAGGGTTTTGTCCCGACAAGGGGAGAAGATGTATACAGCAGCGAGGTACCTTCCGGCCGAGTGGTTGGATATGGAGCCGGTTATGAAGAAGGCCAGGAGCTGCAGTACGGCACAGAAGTGGAGATTCTCATCAGCAAAGGGGCCGACCCCCATTCCGGGGCGGCCGGCGAGCCGCAAGAATAAAGCATAAAAGCCCCACCTCCCGTTTTATAACGGAAGAGGGGCTTTTTCCTATCTCGTTTTTCAGCAATCCAATTATTTTTCCGGTTTCTTTTTGATGCCCATGCGGGTTTCCGCTGTTTGAATCAAGTTATACAACGAAGAAGCAAAAAGAGGATATTGCTGGGAAATGACTTCCGGTGAAAGAGGCAAGGCGTTTTCCCTCTTGAGCCCCTCCCATTCCTTGGTTCCGTTTCCCTGCGCAATGCATTGCGCCCTGGCTTCCGCAAGACACTGGGCGGCGGAAGACATGCCCTGTTGCAGTTCCTCCTGTGCGGCGAACATGCCTTGGGGATTTTTTGCATTTGCGGAGTACAACAAGCGGAACATTTTGTAGACAGACAACATCAAATAGGCGGAAACCTCATTCGTCAGGTTTTTGTGGTTGGATTTTTGCAGGATATCAAAAATAATATTCATAGAATTGGCAATTAATTTTTTGTTCAGCGTAGGCAGCAAGCTTCCGCGATAAGTATTGTCTTTGCCGGCAGCGTCCGGTTCCGGCAGATCCTCTACTTTTATGGTCGCTCCGGTGCGGTCCGGCGTCCTACCTAGAAGATAATCGCAGGATACGCCGTAATACTCTGCAATTTTTACCACAAAATCAAGTCCACATTCCCGAATACCTTTTTCGTAATGGGAGAGCAATGCCTGGGAAATTTCCAAATCGGCGGCTACCTGTTTCTGGCTAAAGCCTTTTTCTTTTCTCAGCAGCGTTATTATTCTGGGAAAATTGTTATTCATGCAAGTTGTGCCCCCTGTTTCGTGATAGGAAAAACCGATATACGACGAAATTCGCGCAAAAAATACACATTGAACGCAATTGTCAACGATAGGTAAAGTATAAACCATATAAAACTTTTTGTAAAGCAAACTGCGGAAGTAAAAGTAACAGAGCTAAGGAGAATTTATTATGAAATCTTACCAAATTCATCTCATCCGCCATGGTACTACGCAAGCAAACCGGAAAGGCCAGTACATTGGGGCCACCGACGTCCCTCTTTCAAAGGAAGGCAAAGAGGCTTTGCGCCGGCTCTCAAAAGAGTACGCTTATCCAGGCGCAGCGGTTTTTTATACAAGCCCGTTGAAGCGCTGTGTGGAAACGTGCCGTATTCTTTATCCGGAAG
This sequence comes from uncultured Clostridia bacterium, assembly GCA_946497265.1. GTDB lineage: Bacteria > Bacillota > Clostridia > Oscillospirales > Acutalibacteraceae > CAMMKL01. Next base: position 4,499 of record CAMMKL010000141.1, read on the forward strand.
CGGCCCCCGTTGCCGTACCGGGATTCGTAGAATGTAATTTTGGCGACTGGGAAGGCAAAACGGCCGATGATTTGAAAGATGACCCATTGTTCCAGAAATGGCTGGAGGCAGGCCAACAAACCGCTCCGCCAAATGGGGAAAGCGGTCGGGAGTTCACCTACCGAGTTTGCTATACATTTGAGAAATTAGTAGAGGGCATGATGCGCAGCGGCACAACGCAGGCGGTCCTAGTAACGCACGGCGGCGTTATTATGACCTTATTAAGTGCCTACGGCTTGCCTAGAGCCCACTTTTATGATTGGATTGTGGACAACGGCTGTGGCTATTCCATACGGATTACCCCCGGACTATGGATGCGCGGTAAAGTGGCCGAAGTATACGGCAAAATCCCGGAAAATTATGACGGAAGGCTCAGCGGGGATTCCAAATTTATCATTGATCTCGCTCGGGAAGCCGCCGACCGCGCTTACGGTGGGGAAGAATTGCCCAGATAGGATTCGGATTATTATAATTGTATTCTATTTAACATTTTTATTTGATCGGTTATGCGATACTAAAAATGAAGAATTTAGCAAAGCAAAGGAGTCGAATGTTCATGGAGCAGTACAAAATCACGTTGTTAAAGGGAGACGGAATTGGCCCGGAGATTGTGGAGGAGGCGGTCAAGGTTCTAAATAAAACCGCAGAAAAATTCCATTTTGCGGTGAGCTATGAAGAAGCCCTGCTGGGCGGCATTGCAATTGATGAAACCGGCGTTCCGCTGCCGGAAGAGACGATTGCCAAATGTAAGGCGGCGGATGCTGTATTGCTGGGCGCGGTAGGCGGTCCAAAGTGGGAAAACCAGCCCGGCAATAACCGCCCGGAAGCTGGACTTTTGGGCATTCGCGGTGCTCTGGGGCTTTTTGCTAACCTGCGCCCGGCGGTCATTTTTGAGCCGCTGCGCGCCGCTTCCCCCTTGCGTGCCGATATCATAGGCGAAGCCATGGATATCATGGTAGTACGCGAGTTGACAGGGGGGATCTATTTTGGCGAGCGCGGCCGCACCGAAAAAAATGGGGCCCGTGCAGCTTACGATACCGAGCTGTATACGGTGCCGGAAATAGAACGGATTGCGCGTGTAGCTTTCGACTTAGCGATGAAGCGCAACAAACGCCTGTGCAGTGTCGATAAGGCTAATGTTTTGGAATCCTCCCGCCTATGGAGGGAGACGGTGATTCGTGTGTCCAAGGAGTACCCGGAAGTAGAGCTGAATCACTTGTATGTAGACAACTGTGCGATGCAGTTAGTGCGGAATCCAAAACAGTTTGATGTGATTGTAACCTCTAACATTTTTGGCGATATCCTTTCCGACGAAGCCTCCATGATCAGCGGTTCCATCGGTATGCTGGCTTCCGCCAGCTTGGCGGAAGGAAAATTTGGTTTGTATGAACCAATACACGGTTCTGCCCCAGACATTGCCGGCCAAGGCATTGCGAACCCATTGGCTACTATTTTGTCGGTTGCCATGAT
>CAMMKL010000142.1 GCA_946497265.1 uncultured Clostridia bacterium
CCATTTTCCGCTCAAGCTCGTGCAGTTCCTGCCAACCGGCGTTAAAATTGTGGTTCAGGTCTACCCCTCGCGCATTGGCCTGCCAGCGGGAGGTGTCGCCCCCGGCGGATTCCTGTACAAGCTCCTGGTATTCACCGGCGCTTGCACAACCATGCAGGGAAATTTCGACCCCGTCCGGATTCACGCATGGCACGATAACCACACCTCGCCGGCGCAGAAAACTGCCCACGTCGATCTCCGCCACCTGCTTGCCGGTCTCCAGCGCGGTGCAAAGCCGCTCTGCGAACCGCAGCAGCAGCAGGAAGGTAATCCATTCCATACCGTGGTAGGTTCCGGTCAGCAGAACGGGGTTTTGCTGATTTCCGATTTCCAGGTACTCTACGCTTCTTCCGCAAAGGCTTTGGGCAAGCATCCCCCTCTGTACGGTGGGATGTTCTTTGCAGAGGGAGCGCAACAGTTCCATTCTTCGGGCGTGGTCCGGTATTTTTGCCGTCAAATCAAGTTTATTCATCTAAATCACCCCATCATTGTTATTATATGCGCGGAAAAATTGGAAAAAGACCCGCGTCAAGGAGGAATTTGCCATGGACATGAAAGAAAAAACAGTAAGTAAGAATAACCTTTACCGCGGTAGGATTATTAATGTACACGTCGATACCGTCGAACTCCCCAACGGCAACCGTTCCCTGCGTGAAGTCGTTGAACATCCCGGCGGGGTCTGCGTAGCGGCTATCACGGATGAAAACGAGCTTCTGTTTGTGAGCCAGTACCGTTACCCTTACTCGGAGACCATCCTGGAACTGCCTGCCGGCAAGTTGGAACCGGGTTCCACTCCTTTGGAAAACGGCAAACGCGAATTAAAGGAAGAAACCGGTGCGGAGGGGGAAGGTTATATCTCCCTTGGCAAACTTTATCCATCCCCCGGCTATTGCGGTGAAATCATTCATATGTACGCTTGCCATGTGCACAACTTCGGTTCACAGAATCCGGATGACGACGAGTTTTTGGAAGTACGGCGCATCCCTTTGAAAAAGGCTGTAGCCATGGTACTCAACAATCAGATTGCCGACGCAAAAACACAGACGGCGGTTCTCAAAACACATCTGCTAATCCAGCGCGGTATCCTGTAAACGATAAGGAGGGCAAAGGAGGGCTTTTTATGCTGATCAATCCCATCCTGGTCGCCATCGCGGCGGTTGTTTTGGGATTCGGGCTTGCCTATTGCCTGATCAATCGTCCCAAGATACCGGTTTTAACCCTGCTGCTTTTGGTGATCCTCATCTGTTTTTTATTTTTCACCTTACTGCTCAACAGCGTTTTAGAACCCGCGTCGGCTTCCAACCAGCAATTCGCCAGGCTTATCACTTTTCTGGTGGGCAAGTCCCATCCCACACAAGAGCAGTGTACACAAGCGTTCCATTGCTATCAGATCGCAGACATCATCCTATTTGCCTGTACCTTATTGAGCATGGGGGTGGATATCTGGAGAATTGTCGTAAAACCATCTCTCAAGAAAAAATAAAACAAAGGGGTTGTCTCAAAAAGCCTGGGTATGCAAGCGTTCCTCCACTGTAGCTTCATTCGCTTACGGAACGGGCATATCCGCAGTTTGAGACAGCCTCTTGTTATAAGTGCGGCCTTTTCTTTACCTTTCACTGGCATACCACTCTTCGCCGCCAAAAATAAAATCATCCAGGTCGCCGGTGTCCTGCTTTTGCTCTTCCCGGTCAGCCTGGCGGGGATAATAGGAATAAAATTCCACAGCCTCCCGCCTCCTTTCCTTACTTAAACTGTTTTATCATTATATGCAAACATGGATGAAAAGATGATAGAAAGTTGACGACGGGATTTCGCTGGAATATAATAAACAGTAGTGTCCTTCATGATGAATCCAGATAGAAATCGAGGAACCGACCTATGAACTCATTCTTAAAAAGAACGTGGGCGCAGATTGATTTGGATGCGTTGGAACATAACTACCGGGCGATCCGCAACTCATTAAAACAAGGCTGCCGTATGATGTGCGTCATCAAAGCCGACGCCTATGGTCACGGGGCCGTATGTCTGGCCAGGGAATACGAGCGTATGGGGGCCGAATGGTTTGCCGTCTCCAATTTAGCGGAAGCCATCCAGCTTCGCGACGCGGGCATCTCCAAACCGGTGCTGATTCTGGGATATACTCCGGCAGAAAACGCCGGAGCACTTGCCCAGTACCGGGTAACCCAGGCGATTCTTTCCACCGAATACGCCCAAAACCTTTCGGATTCCGCCTGCAAGCAGGGAATTAAAGTGGAAGTACACCTGAAATTGGATACCGGCATGAGCCGCATCGGCCTGCTCTGCCAGGAAAAGGAACAATGCCCCACAGCCGCAAACGAAGCCTTGCATATCTGCCGCCTTCCCGGATTAGACGTTAAGGGGGCCTTTACGCATTTTGCCGTGGCCGACGAAGCCGAAGACGGCCGGGAAGCCACGAAGAAACAATATGATTGCTTTATGACGGTAATCGGCCTATTGCGGGCGGAGGGAATTCCCCTACCCATTTGCCATTGCAGCAACAGCGGCGCCGTGCTTTTTTATCCCGAGATGCAGCTTGATATGGTACGATGCGGCATCATCCTGTACGGGCTGCTTCCCTCCTGCAAACTGCAGAATTCCCTAAACCTGCGTCCCGTGATGGAACTGAAATCCATTGTTTCCCTGGTAAAGGAAGTTCCTGCCGGCACTATGGTAAGCTATGGACATGATTACATAGCACAAAAACCGATGAGGATCGCCACCATCCCCATCGGTTATGCGGACGGCTACTCCCGCCTTCTTTCCGGCCGGGCTGAAATGCTGGTACGCGGCAAGCGCGCCCCAGTCATCGGCCGGGTCTGTATGGATCAGCTCATGCTGGATGTCACCGATATCCCCGCCGTAGAAGAGGGCGATACGGTGACGGTATTCGGTTGCGACGGCGAATCCCTCCTTCCGGTTGAGGAGCTCGCCGCCCTGTACGGAACCATCAATTATGAAATCGTCTGCCTCATCAGCAAACGCGTCCCCAGACTTTACTACCGCAACGGATGTGTTGTGGATGAGCTTGACTATATCTGTCCATAAATTAGTAAGGAGGATACGCCGTGAAAAAAGCCACCCGGATGATCGGAGCGGCGGCCAGGGGGATTCTGCTGGCAACCGCGGCTGTCATGCTGCTGCTGACACTTTTGAATGTCACTGCGGTTCTCCCGCAGGCACCGGGCCTGTTCGGCTATCGGGCCTTTGTCGTTGTTTCCGATTCAATGAACCCCATCTTTCAGGCGGGCGATTTGGTATTTACCAAGCCGGTAGATCCGCAGGAACTAAAAATGGGGGACATCATTGCTTTCCAATCCTCCGACCCTACTATTTATAACGAGGTGGTTACCCATCGGATTCAGGAAGTCACCGAATATCGCGGCGAAAAAGCCTTTATCACCGCCGGCGACCAAACGGGTGAACCCGACGCGGTACCGGCCCAGAGTTCCCACGTATTGGGACAGTATTGTGCCGTGATTCCCAGGCTGGGGTACCTGTTTTCCTTTTTGAAAACCCCGGCTGGATTTCTGGTTTTTATTTTCGTTCCCCTATTCTTGCTGATGGTTTACGAGGTAGCCCGCATGCTGTACGGAATCAAACGGTACCGACGCAACATGAGGCAGGCTATGGAACGGGAATACGGCCTGTTAAAGGCGCAGGAGGTCAAATTAAAAGAGGAACAGGAAACGCTCACAGAAGGCTGGAAACAGCTTGCAAATGAGCAACAGGCCGTCAAACGGCTGGCAGAAAGCCTGGAATCCTTGAAAGAACAGATGGAACTGCGCCTAAAGGAACCTCCCCCATCCAAGAAACCTTAACAAGCGGTCGAATGCCTTGTTTGCCGGACTGTAAATTCCCACCGAAAGGGGGTATTGGGTTTGAAGGGGCCGTCCGATTTACAGGTGCTGGTACCACCTGTACCGCAATCAAGAGCAAAAGATAAAATAAAACGGAAAACAGGCGGTTCGCCTTACAAAAACCTGTCATTTCCGTAGAAAAGGTGAAGATTTGAATGAAACACGATGGCTATTTCCCTGCGCAGTCCTCTCTGGAGGAGGAAGAGCGACGGCAGAGCAAACGCATACGCTTCGTTTGGGGCAGTATGGCTGTCATTCTCTTATGCTTCTTCCTATTGACTGGAAGCACCCTGGCCTGGTTCAGCGATACGGCCAAAAGTACCGGACGGATTCAAGCCGGTAACCTTAAGGTCGGATTTTTAGCAGGCGACGGAGTAAACGGAAGCAATCTTGAAAACCCGGTGGATCTATCCGATTCCAGTCAAAAAATGTTTGACGAAAAAGATTTCATGCCGGGTGCGTCCGGCACGCGATACCTTCAGATAGAAAACAACGGCAGCATGCCGCTTTCCTATCAGGTGGAATTTTCGGTACGGGATTCAAACAATTTGGGTGAAGTGATTACCTTTAAGTTAGAAAAGGTTGTAGAAAACAGTGAGCCAATTTCACCAAAAATCGTGACCGAGGTAAGCGGCGACGCTATTATGGAAGATATGAGCGTAAAATCCCTCTCCCTGCCGGTTGGAACACACGATATATACAAGCTTACTTATACCATGGCATCTACACTGGAAAACATATACAACGCTACCGGCAGCGATACCTCCTATGAATATCTGCTGGATGCCTCTATCCGTGCAAACCAGGTAAACCATTCATAACCAAATTTTGCTCAATAAAGGAGGCGGGGCCATTGGATCAATGGCCCCGCCTCCTTTATTGAGCAATGGTTCTTCCAGACATCCTATTGAACAAAGAAGGTTTCCACTATTTTTTTGGCGTAGTTTCCATCGCGCAGGATCGCGTTCCTCAGCGCCGTCAGATTTTCAAACTTCTGTTCAGGGCGCAAAAACCGGAGGAGCGAGGTTTCCACGTGCCAGCCGTACAAATCGGAACCGGAATATTCCGGCATCCAGGTCTCCGACAGAGGGCCGTCCGCCCCCACCGTAGGCTTTATGCCGATATTGGTAACCCCGTATGTCCTCACGTCCCCAAACCTCACCATACTGGCATATACTCCAAAACGCGGCAGGATAAAGCCTTTCGGAAACGGCTGGTTCAAAGTAGGGGTACCCATTGTGCGGCCGATCCGGCGTCCGCCCACCACTTCAAAGGCAAAGGAAAAGGGCCTGCCCAACAACCGGTTGGCCTCTTCCACCTCCCCTGCTTCCAGCAGCGACCGAATGCGTGTGGAGCTGACCGGCGCTCCGTCTATCTCTACAGGTAATACACAGTGCGCCCGGATACCCGCCTCCCGGCAAAGCTTAAGCAACACGGAAGCATCCCCAGCGCCCGCCTTACCGAAATGGTAGTTAAATCCGCAGAATACCTGCTTGGCCTTCACTATTTTTATTAACACTTCCCGGACAAAGGTTTCTGGAGAAAGATCGCGGATTTCCGGAAAATGAAGATCGTAAAGCAGCCCAACCCCCATATGTTGCAGAAGCCGCGCTTTCTCCCCTATTTCCTGCAGGCGGGGCGGCGCGTTTCCCGTCAGGAAGCTCAGCGGGTTTTGCTGAAAGGTCAATACGGTAGGAAGCAAGCCTTCCGAACGGGCGGCCACCGCCCCTTTAATGACCGCCGCGTGCCCCAAATGGACGCCGTCAAAGTTTCCCAGCGCTACCGCCGTATCCTGCGCGGCGGGAAAAAGCGTTGAATAAACCTGCATAAAAGCGTCCTCCTTTTCTTACGGCTTCTGGCTGCCTTCTTCCAGATCTTGTTCCGAATGGGCGCCTACCAGGGCCTTTTGTTTCCATTTGCCCGACAAGTAACGGATTAAACCGATTACCATCGTGGTCGTCCAAGTAATGGGGGTGACCCACCACACGCCGACCCGGCCCAAAAGCCCCGGCAAGAAGCTGACAAAAATAACGCGGGAACAAATTTCCCATCCACCTGAATCCGCTGACCGGGATAGTTC
>CAMMKL010000143.1 GCA_946497265.1 uncultured Clostridia bacterium
TAACTTATATAATCCTTATGAAAGTTCTAATGGACAAGAAGCGCTGCCGACCACAATAAGGGATTTTCGAATGGGAGGCTTCACAAACAGGATACCAACGTCACTGCGGGCATCTGAAGTAATAAAAAACCTGAGGCATACGATATGCACGCCGCAGGTATGGTAATGTTGATTAAACTGGTATCTATTTTCAACAGAACATAAAAATTTCCAAGTTTATTAAAATTTTAATGCATTTTAATAAGTATAAAAAAATGCAATAAGGACGAATACTGCTACTGCAGCGCATGCCAGTGCCAATAAAATTATTGTTGCACGATCAACCGGTTTCTTTTTGGGTTTACCTGTATTACATTGGTTAGACGGGCTTGAAGAATCTCGTTGTATTTTCGGCGCAGCGTTTTTATAGGCAACGTACTGCTTCTTCGCTTGATGATAAAGGGCTAAAGGATCGTTTAAAGTTATAATACGCTGATAAAAGGTTTTTAGCCAATCCACATCTTTGGTGGAACACAGACTATTTTCGTCCACATCATTCTCATGAGAAATTCGGTTGCGAATATATCGATACTGTTTGAGTTGAAAATAATCGTCTTTCCATCCTGGAACATAATAAGCACCATTTGCAGCACTTTTCATATCTTCAATATAACCGGTAACCCCTATTCCGTTCATATCCCTGCACAGATTATCAAGCCGTTTATAGGAATTCACGGTTTATTCGGCCTTAAAAGGCGTTTTAGACGACGAGAGAGAGCGTAGCGCCCAAGGCGGCGGCAATTTTTTGAAAAGTCGTGATAGAAGGCGCAACCCTTTTGCTCTCAATACGTGCAATCACAGGTTGAGACATACCGCAGGCAAGGGAAAGGTCGCGTTGCGTCCAACCTTTGGATTTTCTTAATTCTATAAGGAAATCAATTAAATCAGAACATGCATCAGGCACTAACAACGCCCCCTACTTCCTGACCATTTTCCCAAAGTTCATTGCAGGAAAGGTCAATTTCATCATTCCAGCAAATTCCATAGCCGCCCGCATCTACATGCACCTGCTGAAAAAGGCCGGGGAAATCACGCAGGGCCAGAAAAGCAGGCCACCGGTCAAAGAGCGGGGCGACGTCATACTTTTTGCGGACGCCATTTTCAAAAAGGACAGACAAGCAGAAAGGGGACAAAGGGTCTACAGATTTCACTTTAAAAAACATACAGAGCAGCGCCTCTTTTCTCAAAAATACCTTCTCCCGCCCTTTCATAAATTCTCCCATTATAACCTCCAAATAAGAACCGAACTATTTAAAAATTGAAAGAGCGAATAAAGAAACGCTTTCAGCATAAAGCCAAAACCGGCTAAATGAACCAAACGTGACTTTATATGGAAAGGAGGAACATCGGAGCGGGTGACCATTATCTTAAAATAAAAAGCGGAACGAGTATAACGCATTCCAAAGTAGAGTTCTGCAAATAAGATTACCAGAGTCAAACGCAGGCATTTGGGCAAAGAAAAAGAAAACCTGCGGCGCGCGACTTGCTCACCGCAGGTATGGTGCGAGCGATGGGACTTGAACCCACACGTCATAGACACACGCACCTCAAACGTGCCTGTCTGCCTGTTCCAGCACACTCGCATAATTCTCCGACATCTTTTGTCAGCGAGATATATTATAGCACCAGCCTTTCATTGTGTCAATCCTCTTTTTCCATTTTTTCAATGGTTTTCAAAAATTCTTCATAATCCATCAAACAGTTCAGAACTTTTACAAGCGCATTCACCGATAAGTGTTCCGGCAAATCGAGACGTTTTAACAAAGCCGCCCTTTTCTGTGCGCTGTCTTCCCCGCCGGAAAGCCCGGCCTCATACAGATCTACCTTTGTAATCTCCCTCGCAGGGGCTTTTTCAGCTTCCGTGTTCACTTCACAGGCAACGCCGGCGCGCCGGATAGCCTGCAAAAGGATTTCCTGGGAAATTCCCTCGACTCCCAATTTTCCTTCTTTGGAGGGTTTCTCCTTCCGGCGTTCCTTGCCCAAAATATCGGGAATATAGGCGTGCTTAATTTGCCCCTTCGGGATAACCCCATTTAAATGGTTGCGAATCAGGAAACCCGCCGAATCGCTGTCCGTTATCACCAAAAGGCCGCGGGTTTCGGCCAAGCGGCGAAACAGGGCGAGCTTCTCCCGATTACGAAATATTTGAAAGCCCCCTGTCTCTAAAATCAACCCATCAATCAAGGAGGACAGTTTTATTTTATCGTATTTACCCTCTACAATAACAGCTTCTTTTATTTTTATCAACTAACCTTCCCCTTTTCTGCAATCAACATCAGTTTTGCAATCAGCTCCTCCATGACGATACGGCTGTCGGTGCGGGAGCTTTTCAGCCGGATATCGGCCTCCAGAATGGCATCCAGGCTTTTTCGCAGGGTGGCGGAGGAAAGGCGCCTGCCGTTCTTTTCTGCATTTCGCAGACGGAACTCCTTGTTTTTATAGTCAAAATGTTTTGTCAAATCGGACATTTTTTCTCCGCTTTCAACCGCTACGCGCACGCGGTACATATCGACGTAGCCGGAGGCCAACACGGCCAGCACCGCTACCGGCTCTTCCCTTTGATAAAAAAGCAGACCCAATTGTCGGTAAGCGCGGTCGTATTCACCCCCCAGCTGCGCATTGGAAAGGACGAACACCGTTGTTTCCAGGTTTTTCGTTACCACCGCCTCAATATCCTGCACCGTAATTTCCCGGCCGGCGGCATAGGCGCAAAGCTTTTCGATCTCGTTACGCAGGGTGGATAAATCGTCCCCACACATTTGTATGACCTTGCCTGCATTGATGAGCGATATGGAAGAACCCAGCTTTTCCGCCCAATCGGCAAGCTGCCGTTCCAACGCGGACGTACCGCGTTTGGAAAACTCCACGGTAACGCCTGCTTTTTGCCCGACCGCGATACACTTGCGCCATTTGGCCGAACGCTTCGCCTCAAACTCCAGGGTGGGCATGGTGAACAGGAGCACCGTAGTTTCGGGCAAGTCCTCCAGCAATTGGTACAGTTTTCCGGTATTCTGTGCGTTGAGCGCCTCCACATCCAGGTCGTTTACCACCACACATTTACGTTCAGCCAAAATAGGCAGCGCCTCGACGGCTTCGGCAACGGCTTCTATATCTCCGGCAGCGCCGTTTATTACCTGATAATTAAAATCGGAATACCCTTTGCCCAACACTTTTTCCGTCAGGCTACGGGTATAATGGCGCACCAAATACTTTTCTTCTCCGTAAAAAAGATAAAAGCGGGCGAAAGCTTTCTCCCGGATTTGTTTTTTGAGTTCATTTTCCGTCATTTGCGGCATTTGTCATTCCCTCCTAACCGTTACAGCGGTGTTTTCCGCAATCTCAAAGCAGACATTTCCGCGCTGTTCTACTACAGACACCCCACCGGCAGGCTTCGGAAGGATCAGGGGCGCCTCTTCTTCCTCCTCCCCCTCCAGACAAACCAGGAACGTCCCCTCCGGCATCCCGGCCTTGGGGGTTTCCCTCCTCATAACCCAAACGTGGCTCCGCCTGATCTCCTCCGGCAGTTTAGAAGGAACCGTTTCCCCAAAACAGAACAGGAACCGCAGTCCGCGTATCGTAACCACGCACCAGCTATCCTGCTCAGTACAATGTGCTTCCAACGTGATGCCGTCCCACAGCTCGCTTTTGACCTCCGAGTTGTATGTTTGCACAAAGGCCGCCTGCCGGATATCGTTTTGCAGCCGGTTATCGAGCTTTGCGTCCTCCGGGAACAAGGCAAGCGGCGGTTGATAGGTGCGTATCAATTCGCCTGCCCCCGCGCTGGTCTGCCCGCTTGCTTCGGGCAACAGAACCAGATCCAGCTGCGCCACATTGCGGGAACGCAAAAACGCGTCGGTCTGCGAGGCGGTCATCCCCTCACCTGTGCAGGCCAATAGTACCGCCCGCCCTTCCTGGTACAGAACCACACTGTAACCATCCGTTTCGGTATTCAGTATGGCAAGCTCTATCGTCCCACGGCGTGCCACCTGATGTGAAAAAACGCCGATCAGCAACAGAAAAACGGAAAGCAGCGCGCACAGCCTGACTGGAAATCCCCGCTTTTTGTAGATAAGCACCGCAAGCGCGGCCAAAACCAAGGAAGCCGCCATCCAAAATGGCCAAAACCCCTGTTCTGTGGAAAGGGATGCATACGGGACATCGGCCAAGATGGAGGCGCATCCGGCCATATATCGGCAGAGCACCCCGGTAGCCAAGGCAAAAGGATACGCCAAAAATGAAAACACCCCCGTAAAAGAAAGCAGCGTGCAAATCACTGCGCACAAAAGCATGACTTCCGACGGAGGCACCAACAGCAAATTTGCCAGCGGCGCAATCAGCGAAATGCGGCCAAAAGTGAGGATCAGGACGGGCAGGGTAAACAAGGTGGCCGACATGGTAGAGGAAAAAATGGAGTTTGCGGCAAGCAGAGGCTTTTGCCCAAAGCGGAGGCGTTTGATGTTAGCGCCCAGCCAGCCGCTCATCCTTTCGGAAAGCAGGATCAGCCCCAAGGTTGCGGAAAAGGAGAGCAAAAGCCCGACGTCTCCCGCTGCAAACGGGTTCGGCAGGGTAAGCAGCAGCACCGACAGGCCCAGGGAATTCAGGGGATCCGCCTGCCTGGAGAAAATGCTGCCCAGCAGAAAAAGGAGATTCATCACCCCGGCGCGCACAATGGAAGGGGTAAAACCGGTAACCGCCATAAATCCGAAAATTGCCAAACAGCACAGACCGGCGGAAAGCTTACCCGGCAAGCGAAGGAGCTTCAATAATTTTAAGAACATCCAGGCAAGCAGGGTCAAATGCAGGCCGGAAACCGCCAGTAAGTGGGAAACGCCGCAGTCCCGGAAATCCGCCTGTACCGCCTCGCCGATGGAATGCCGTTCTCCCAGAAAGATCCCTCCGGCCAGCGCCGACTGTTCGGGCGGCAGCAGGGTACGCAATGCGGCAAGCATGCCCTCCCGGGTTTTTAAGGCGAAATAATAGAACGGTCGGCTTTGCCCCGGAGTAATGGAGACCCCTTCGTATTCGTATAAAAAGGCAAGCTGGTAAAGGCCCTTGGAAGCGTAATATGTACGGGAGGAAAACCCCTGTTCATCCGTGGGGGAGAAAAAATGTACCTTTCCCTCCACGCGGTCGTACACATCGGCAGAGAGCGCATGCGAGGTAGAAACCCGCACCTTTATCTTCTGCGGAACCGGCATCCCGGGTTGACGTTCCACAGGGGTGACGGAATCGGTCTCAATGGTGTAATAATAGCGGTTGTAAGCTTCATACGGAAGCTCGCAGATCACGCCGGAGATGACAGCGTCGCTTTCCGCAAGCTGCTGAACCGGCCTGACCTGCGTCTGCACGGCAACCCCATAGGATACAAACGCCACCGCCGCCGTAAAAAATGCGACCGGAAAATACCTGGCCCGCCTGGCCGGGCGATAGCACATGGAAATACAGAAGAGCACTAAAGACACGACCGCCAGCACAACCGCCGCGCCTTCCCCAAAATAGACGGCGGCCACCAGCGCAAGCAGATATGTAAATCCTACCAGTGCAAGCGGTCGCCTCATGATAAGCCCTCTCCTGTCTTTTTGCAGTCAAGCGATCTAATATTCGTCTAAATCTAGCGGAAAAACAAAGGCAAAGGCTCCAAAAATGCGATGTCTTCCCGTTCGGCGGCATCCCCTTCGGCCAGCACGCAGGCGCGCCCCACAATGTTGCCGCCCGCTTTTTCCACCAGTTTTTCCAGTGCGATCAGGGATTCCCCCGTGCTGATCACGTCGTCCACGATCAGCACACGCTTGCCCTTGAGCTTTGGCACGTCGTCCTCCGCCAGATACAGATCCTGTACCTGGGAGGTGGTAATCGACTTTACCTGTACGTGGAGCGGGTCGCCCATATACACCTTTACCCCTTTGCGCGCCACTACATAACGGCGGCATCCTTGCCTTGCCATCTC
>CAMMKL010000144.1 GCA_946497265.1 uncultured Clostridia bacterium
TGTATACAATTTTATCCGGGTATTTTTGGGCATATCCTTCACAGATTTCCGGCGTGCGGTCGGAGGAACAATCGTCCTGAATCACCAGCCGCCAGTCTTGGAAGTGCTGTGCCAAAATAGAGTCAATCTGCTGGGCCACATAACGCTCACCGTTGTACACTGCCATTAAAATGTCAATCTGTGCCACTTTTTCACCTGCTCCGTTTTGCTTTCATGCGCGTCAGGGCATATTTCCCCCACACGCCGCAATAGACCAGCATGGTCACTGGGAAAGGGTATTTCCCGCGATAATGCTTATTATAAAATAGGATCATCGCGTGATAAAAGTGATAGATCACGGTTTTTGATTTGGTATGTAGGCCGCTCTGCCCTTTCAGATGGGTCATGGCAGCGTCTGCGTAATACACCACCGCATACCCTTTCTGCCGGATCCGGTAGCAAAGGTCCAAATCCTCCCCATACATAAAAAACGCCTCGTCAAAACCGCCCACCTCTTCCAGAACAGAGCGGGGGGCAAGCAGGAAAGAACCGGACACCGCATCCACCTCATTGGTTTTGTCTTCCGGTAAAAACGTCTGGCGGTACGCCCCATACTTCCGGCTTTCCGGGTGTTTTTTGTCCAGCCCCAGATAATAGTATAGAGCGGAAGACGGCGTAGGGAATCCCCGTTTGCAGCCGTGGTCCAAACTGCCGTCCGCCAGCAGGGTGCGGATACCAAGCGCACCCACCTTTGGGTGTTCCCGCAGATAAGCCACGCTTTGGTCGAGCGCCCCATCGTGCAGGATGGTATCCGAGTTTAAAAACAGGATGTATTCCCCCTGCGCTTTGGATGTTCCGATGTTGCAGGCGTGGCCGAACCCCCGGTTTTCCACGCCTGCAACAATCGTCTGATGAGGCATTTCCTTTTGATACACACGCGTTTGATCGGTCGAATTGTCCACCACAATGGTTTCATAAGATATACAATGAGTCGTACGGATAATGGATTCCACTGTTTGTTTCGTCAATTCCGGCGTATTGTGGTTGATGATAATAATGGAAAGCTCCATGGATTTCTCCTTATTTTTTCCGCCGGGCGGCTTTTTTTCCGGGTTTGTTAAATAGGCCCAGCCCATCCTCTGGGGTAAGCGTCCCATCCTCAATCCCTTCGCTGCTTTCCGGGATAAACAGCACCTTGACCGTCATCAGCAAAATTTTCAGATCAAGCAGCAGGGAATAGCGTTCAATGTAAAGCAGATCCAGCTTGAGCTTATCGTGTGGGATGGTATTGTATTTACCCAGAATCTGGGCGTACCCGGTCAACCCCGCCTTTACTCGCAGACGGTAATTGAATTCCGGCATGGTTTCCTCGTATTGCCGGGCGATTTCCGGCCGTTCCGGGCGCGGGCCAATGATGGACATTTCCCCCCGGATAACGTTGAGAAGCTGAGGCAGCTCGTCCAGCCTGGTGCGGCGCAAAAAGGAGCCTACCCGGGTAATCCGGTCGTCGTGACGGGTTGCCAGGCGCGCTACGCCGTCTTCCTCTGCATTTACCCGCATGCTGCGGAATTTGCAGATCAAAAATTCCCTTCCGCCCCTTGTCAGGCGCTTTTGGCGGAAGAATACCGGCCCTCCGTCCTCTATTTTGATGGCCAAGGCAATCCCCAGCATCAAAGGGGACAGCAGGAGCACTGCCGGGATCGAAATCAGCAAATCCATCGCGCGCTTGAGCATACGCTGATCGGGCGCCAGGCCATTGTTGCGGCACAAATACAGCGGCGTATCGAATAGATGGAGCTTATCCGCGCCGCCGATGATGATGTCGGTGATATTGGGGGTCATATAGACCCGGATGGAGTGCCCGTAGCAATACTTTAAAATCTGGTTGCGCATTTCAGCCCGCACATCGCAAAGCACCACTGCCTCGTAGGGCGCAATGCGTTCAATGATATTCTCAAAGCTTTCGCTGCTGCTCACAACAGCACAGATCAGATACTTATCATACCGTTTGCTCATCTTATAAATGAGCCGGGTGGCCGCCTGGCTTCCGTATATCATTATCATCCGGCGGGATGGAAAGAGTTTAAAGTAAAGCCGGTTGGCCGCATAGGCCCACAGCACCACATAAGCTACCTGCGCCGCACTCATTATCATCAAGGGGAGGGGTGAGAGCATTTGCCGCCCCAGCAAACAGATCTGGCAGTAGGCCACCAAATTGCCGAAAACAATTACCAATACCTGGGAATAAATAATCTCCGACACGCGCAGGTCCCCGATCCGGTAGCCGCCGTACACGCGGGCCAGAATATGGAGCAAAACTGCGTAAAGGAAAATAATCACGACATCCCCCCACCCGTAAAAAGGTTCGGGGATCACCCCGCTATAGAAACGGAGCCAAACAAAACAGAATACACCGGCATGGGCAAACAAAACGGCCATGCTGATGAAAAACATAATAAACCGCTTGTAATAATTATATTTTTTAAGCAAGTATCGTGATCACCACCGTCCCGTTGACTGCCCTCTAACGAACATACCCATCAGCGATACACCAGGGTATATTTTTTATATTTTATCATTATACCCCTTAAAAAGCAAGCTTTGAGCCTGTGCGTAAGATGCAGGGCCGTATATCGCTGCTTCTGACGCCTGATTCCAATCAGTCTTTTTCATGAAACCCCAATCTGCTCTCACGAAAGCGATTACTTTTTTCGGTACGCCAGCAGCTCAAAATGCGCCAGTGTTTGAAAAACATCCAGGCTGTGCAACCGTTCATACTCCTCACGGCCGGTCTTGTAATAATAGGGCGTCATTTTGAATAGGTCGTCAATGTCTTCCCGTGTTTTTAAAGAAAGGAGCTCTCGCACGGTCCTACGTTCTTCCAGAAAAAAATTTTCCAACGCAAATGCCTTTACCTCATTTTTATATGCCTCTTGATAAACAAACTCTTTAAGCTCCCACAAATGCCCTTCTCCAGGGATCACCAACAGCATAACGCCTTGCGGCGCGAGCACACGCTCGATTTCCGGCTGATAGTAAGGGGCGAACAGGTTCAAGACCATCCCGCAGGAAGCATCGGCTACCGGCAGGCGAAATACGCTCGCCACCGCAAAGGAGATTCCCCGGTTCCGTTTGGCCGCCTTGTCAACCGCCGTTTTGGAAATATCCACCCCCAGAATATTGGGCGCACCTCCTTGTTCCTCCAAATAACGGAAAATCCCGTCGGTATAATAGCCTTCCCCACATCCGGCGTCAAGGATCCGGCTCTTCTCGGACGGCAAAAAGGACTCCGCCATGCGGCAGACTTCCCGCAAAAGCGGCTCATAGTACCCCTTCTCCAAAAAGCGTCGGCGCGCTTCCACCATTAGCTTGTTGTCACCCGGCTGCTGGGAGTGCTTTTGGTTTGCCATCAGCAGATTGAGGTACCCGCTTTTGGCATAATCCACACAGTGGCCGTTTTCACAGCGACAGGAACCGCCTTGCTTTTGTAAAGGCTTCCCGCAGGTAGGGCAGATAAAAGCCGCGTATTCGATTTCCTTCTCTCTTGTTCCATCCATCGGGCGAAGCGCCTCCTACTTTTGCGAATTGATCGAGCCTTCTTCGGCCGGTCCCGTGAGCGTGCCGGAAGCCCGTGCCTTTTCCTATACGTTATCATACCACAAAAAAGGTAAAACGGATAGATTTGGAGCTATGTTTTCTAAATATTTCTTTCTAAACGTCTATTTTTTATGCGTTTAGCAGCACGCCGAATGCAGTCTACTGAAAAACAAAACGAAATTTATCCTTCTTATATATCACACCCTGCAAAACGTTATCAGCAAGTTCCCGGATTTCTTTGCTTGTTTTCAAATTCATCCATTTATGCTATCCTTATCATAAAACCATTCTACTTTTCAATCAGTAAAATTACATCACATTGGAGTGATTGACTATGGCAACAAAACGATCTCCCCTTGTCGCCGACGGCGCTATGGGAACCTATTTTTCCACTCTGACCGGCTTGCCTACCTCCGAATGCGAACGTTCAAACCTCACTTGTCCCGAAGTGATCGCTTCCATTCACCGCAGCTACCGGAACGCCGGGGCGCGCCTATTGCGCACCAATACCTTTTCCGCCAACACCCGCGCGCTCGAATTGCCTCTGGATAAGGTGCTTTCCATCGTCCGGGCAGGATATGGAATCGCCGTAGCGGAAGCCGGAAGCGGCTGCCGCACAGCGGCGGACATCGGGCCAATCTATACCGATGGGGACGAAACCGCCGATCCCACAGAGGAATACTGCGCCATTGCCGACGCCTTTGCCGCCTGCGGCGCCGATTGTTTCCTGTTTGAAACCTTTGCGGAAGCGCGCCCCCTGCTTCCGGTTTTCGCCCATATCAAAGAGCAAAACCCCAACGCCGAAATCATGATATCTTTCTCCCTGGGACCGGACGGACGGAGCCGGAGCGGTATCCCGCTTGCCCGTCTGCTCAAGGATCTGGAACCATACCGTTCCCTGTTGGGAGTGGTAGGTCTCAACTGCGGCTGCGGTCCGACCCATTTGTATTCCCACGCCGCCGTTCTGTGCGCTTGGGCAAAACGCTACGGAATTGCGACCGCCGTACTGCCAAACGCCGGTTACCCTTCCATGGAACACCAGCGCACGGTTTTTAATACTTCCCCCGCTTACTTCGCGGAAAAAACCGCTCAGATCGCCGCCTTGGGGGTAGATATGCTGGGCGGCTGCTGCGGCACCACGCCGGATCACATCGCACATCTGGCCCGCGCGCTGAAAACCCCTATTTCGCCCACTTCTCCGGCAGCTCCCCCCGACCCCCCTGCGTGCGTACGCCTGCCGAATCCCTTTGAACAGAAGCTTTCCGGAGAAAAATTTTTGATCGCCGCCGAGCTTGACCCGCCGTACGGGGCGGATGTAACCAAGTTAATCACCGCTTCTCACAGGCTGAAGGACGCCGGGGTGGATTTTGCGACGGTCTCCGACTCCCCCATGGCGCGGGCCAAGCTGGATTCCGTGGTATGCGCCGCCAGGATCCGGAGGGATACCGGGTTGGAAGTGTTGCCACACCTGTGCTGCCGGGATAAAAATGTGAACGCACTGCGTGCCACGCTGTTGGCCGCCCGGTGCGAAGGCATCCATGCAATCCTAGCCGTCACCGGGGATCATGTGCCTGAAGCCGACCGGGGTTATGTGAAACCCGTCTTCAACGTCAGTTCCATCAAGCTGATGGAACTCATCAGCCGAATGAACGCCGACGTCTTTTCCTCTTCCCCCCTCTTGGCTGGCGGGGCGCTCAACCCTGCGGTCAGCAATCCGGATGGGGAGCTGCTTCGGGTACAGCGGAAAATAGAGGCAGGCGCGCGCTTCTTTTTAACACAGCCTGTCTTTGAGGAAAAGGGGCTGGAACTGATTGACCGCGTTCGCGCGCTTGGCGCTCAGGTACTGGTGGGGATCATGCCGCTTGTCAGTTACCGGAACGCCAGCTATATGAGCAACGAGGTGCCGGGCATCCATGTGCCCGACCAGTACCTCGCTCGTTTTTCACCCAATATGACGCGGGAGGAGGGAGCGCAAACCGGTATGCAGATTGCCGTAGAAATCGCCCGGTTCGCCCGGCCGCACGCGGACGGTTTCTACCTTATGACGCCGTTCAACCGTGCTGACATCACCTGCGGCATTGTGGAAATCCTGCGCCAAGAACGGCTTTTGTAACCAAGTATGACGGCCCTATATCCATCGCTTCCCAATCGAAAAGCAGATATTACACATGCAAAAAGCTTACCCCGTTATAGAGAATGGGGGTAAGCTTTTTTGATAGCTAACGGCGTGCCGACTCAGCGCTTATACGACAGAATACCTTAGCCCTACCAT
>CAMMKL010000145.1 GCA_946497265.1 uncultured Clostridia bacterium
TCGCGCCTTTCCGAATTCTACGAACGCGCGGGCCGCGTAAACACGCTGAACCATCAGGAAGGCTCTGTTACCATCATCGGCGCCGTTTCTCCGCAGGGTTCCGACTTTTCGGAACCGGTAACGCAGAACACCAAACGTTTTACCCGTTGTTTCTGGGCGCTTGATAAATCGCTCGCCTATTCCCGCCATTATCCCGCTATTAACTGGATGGACAGCTACAGTGAGTATTTTACCGACCTCGACCGCTGGTATGAAGAAAACCTGGGCGCCGACTTCATCAAATACCGCACCCGTATCAATGCGATCCTGCACGAAGAAAATCAATTGATGGAAATTGTTAAGCTAATCGGCGCGGATGTGTTGCCGGACGATCAGAAGCTGGTCATTGAAATCGCGCGTTTGATTCGCGTCGGCTTTTTGCAACAGAACGCCTTCCATGCGGAGGATACCTATGTGCCGTTGCAAAAGCAAAAGCTCATGATGAAAACCATCCTGCATTTGAATAAACAGGCAAAAAAGCTGATTGCCGCTTCCATCCCCATCTCCCGCATCAGCGAGCTGGGCCTTTTTGAAAAGCTGGTCAAGATGAAGTACGACATCCCGAACGATAAGCTCGAACTGTTCGACGACTACTGTAAGGAAATTGACGAAAAGCTCGCCGACCTGACGGCCCCCGCGTATCCGAGCGATTCCGGAAAGGAGAAAAGCAGCACATGATTATTGATTATGTTGGCGTAAAAGAAATCAACGGTTCTCTGATCGTACTGGACAACGTGGACGACGTCTCGTTCGAAGAGATCGTGGAAATCCGTCTGGAGGACGGCACCGTGCGCCAAGGCAGAGTGGTACAAATTGAGGGAAACCGCGTGGTGATTCAGGTATTCCAGGGGACCCGATCCCTTTCTCTGGATAATACGCGCACCCGGTTGAAGGGCCACCCTATGGAGCTGGCCCTCTCTCCGGAAATCTTAGGCCGCACCTTTGACGGCGCCGGCCGACCAATCGACGGGCTGGGGGATATCTATCCCGAAAAACGGATGAACATCAACGGAACACCCATCAACCCGGTAAGCCGCGTTTATCCCAAAAACTACATTGCCACCGGTATTTCCACAATCGATACCCTGATTACGCTCATACGCGGCCAGAAACTGCCCATCTTCTCCGGTTCCGGTATGAAGCACAACGAACTTGCCGTGCAAATCGTGCGTCAGGCAAAAATTGCAGAAGAGGATGGCAGCCCCTTCTGCGTAGTGTTTGCAGCAATGGGTGTTAAAAACGACGTGGCCGACTATTTCCGCCGCAGCTTTGACGAGTCCGGCGTACTGCAAAGAGTGGTCATGTTCCTGAATTTGTCGAACGACCCCATCATCGAGCGCACCCTGACCCCCCGCTGCGCGTTGACCGCCGCCGAATACCTTGCATTTGAAAAGAATATGCATGTGCTGGTCATCATGACCGATATGACCTCTTACGCCGAAGCCCTGCGCGAATTCAGCTCCTCCAAGGGAGAAATCCCCGGCAGGAAGGGCTTCCCCGGTTACCTTTACTCCGACCTTGCATCCCTGTATGAGCGGGCCGGCATGATCAAGGGCAAGGGCGGATCTGTTACCCAGATCCCGATCCTGACCATGCCCAACGACGACATTACCCATCCGGTGCCGGATCTGACCGGTTATATCACCGAAGGGCAGATCGTTCTGGACCGCGCCCTGGAAGGCAGCGGCATTTATCCTCCGGTATCGGTGCTCCCTTCCCTTTCCCGTTTGATGAAAGACGGCATCGGCGCCGGCTATACTCGTGCCGACCACTCCGCCCTTTCCAACCAGTTGTTTGCCTCTTACGCCAAGGTGATGGACGCCCGCTCACTGGCCTCCGTTATCGGCGAGGAAGAGCTGTCTCCTACCGACAAACAGTACCTGGAATTCGGACGACTGTTCGAAAGCAAATTCGTTACACAAGGATATGAGGAAAACCGCTCGATGGAACAAAGCCTCAATCTGGGCTGGCAGCTTTTGTCCACCCTGCCGCGTGAGGAACTCGACCGCGTAGACGACGAACTGCTTGACCGGTATTACAAGCCGCCGGAAGCACAGCAGTAACCCGCGCGCAGTGAAAAGGAACGAGGTGAAACGCTATGAGCGCACAGGTCGTGCCAACCAAAGGTAATTTAATTACGACCAAAAAATCGCTTTCGCTTGCCAAAGTAGGCTTTGAACTTCTGGATCGTAAACGTAACATCCTTATCCGGGAAATGATGGCTCTGATCGACCGCGCCGCCGAAATCCAAGATAAGATCGATTCTACCTACAGCAGGGCTTACCTGGCCTTGCAAAAAGCCAATACCACGCTCGGCATCTGTGAAGAAATTGCAAACGCCGTGCCCGAGGAGGATACCCTGGCTTTGTCCTACCGAAGCGTAATGGGGGTGGAAATCCCTATTGTGTCGATCGATTCCGATAAGGATGCCGGCCTTCCATACGGACTGGTCAACAGCAATTCCATGCTGGACGAAGCGTATCTGCGCTTTGTGGAAGTCAAAAAGCTGACTGCCGACCTGGCTGAAATTGAAAACAGCGTCTATCGCCTGGCGGACGCGATCAAAAAGACGCAAAAACGCGCCAACGCACTGAAAAATATTATGATCCCCCGATTTGAATTTGCAGTAAAATTTATAACAGACGCACTGGAAGAAAAAGACCGCGAGGAATTTTCCCGACTGAAAGTGATTAAAAACCAAAAGAAAGATGCATAATTAATAAAAAACGGCTTTGTGTTTAAATACAATAGCCGTTTTTTAGTTAAAAAGATGAAATTCATAGCCTACAATCTGGAATTGCAGCATTCTGCCGCTACCCTGCTTCAGATTCTATTTTCCTATATAATTCCTCAATAAAAGCTGCTTTCTGTTTTGAATACTCCAATAAAGTTTCTGTACCATTGCTTACAATCTTTTCTTTGAGGCATGAATATCTCTGTGCATCTTCTGGATGGGTAAGCAAATAATTCCGGAAGGAAAGGTTATTTTTCCAAATAGTACTTTTGTAAGCTATAACATGGATATTGAAATTTTTTAATTCTCTTTTTATAAAATATAGTCTGTCCGAAACGCTCATTTCCTTCATCCATCTATATCCGCATTCTTCAAGTTCTTCTATAACGGCTTCATCCGGCGGATATTTTTCCACACCTACCATAATATCGACGATCGGTTTTGCCTTGATACCAGGAATGGAAGTGCTGCCAATATGTTCATAACACAATGTGGATAAGGATGGTTTTTCTTTACATTTTCTCACTTCATTGATAAAATCATCCTGCCAACCGTCATTATGGTCTTCCAGATAAACTTTTTCATTCAGTCTCATCCCAATCCCTCTACAACTTTAAATCTATCTCTATACATATAATAGCACGATATCCCCCTTTCGTCATCTCTTTTCTTTTTTTCAATTACTGAACGATCCATAGCGGCAAGCACTTGATAAACCACATACAAGCATTTACACGGATCGTTGTTTGTAAATGTATCTGATTTCTTGCAAGTCTTTGCCTCCGATATTATCGGTTAAGGTATCGTCAGTAATTAAAAAACCAAATTCTTCATAAAAATGCCTTGCTCTCCTATTTTCTGCAAGGACCCATAAAAAGACATCTTCATACCCCTGCTTTTTTAATTCTAAAACAGCGGATGTTAAAAGAACCTTTCCATAGCCTTTTCCCATATACTCCGGTAACAGGTAGATAGAAATAATTTCGCCCCAGTTACAGAATTGTTCAAAGCGGGATTTACAAAAGCTGCTTGTCCCTATGATTTTCTCATTTTCAGTCACAACCAGAGTATTCCAGTCCGGAGTATCTATTTGTGACGCCCAGCGCCCCTCTGGAATTGAGTCAAGGTATGATCGAGGTATAATGCCTTTATAAGCATGCCTCCAGCTTTTTTCATATATCTTGCTTATTTCCATTCGATCATCTTCAGGAGTAACATACCGAATTTCCATTATGCTCACCTCTTTACCCTTATTTTTTGTCTCATCCATTGGATGGTTCCCATCGGCTTAGGGGATATCAACCAAATTACAATGGAAAGCTCGACAACTGTGATTGTAAAATTTGATCGAAACATATTGCAATCTTTTACTAAATCTTTTACTGCCGGATCGGCTTGCTAAAAGCGCCAACGGCGCTGCGCCATCCCATAAGAGAGTAGCGGCAACGCCGTTTTGTTACTTTTTCAATCGCTATCCCCGTACAGCATTATTAATACGTAATTTTATCCAATACGCCGGTTAATTTTGCCAATGCGACGCCGTAATTGGTGATGGGTACGCCGAACCGGCGGGCGCGTTCGATACGGGAAAGGACGTATTTACGATTGAACATACAGGCCCCGCAATGGATAATCAGATCATAGCCGGATAAATCCTGCGGATAATCGGTCCCGCTTACCATATCAATCGTAAGGGCGGGCCCAACTTTTTTGCGCAGCATCCGGGGAATTTTGACCCGGCCGATGTCTTCGGAAAGCGGGGCGTGCGTACAGGCTTCGGCAATCAAAACACGGGAATGTTCCGTCAAGGCGTCGATGGCCCGCGCGCCTTCGGTAAACGCCCGGATATCGCCCTTGTACTGGGCAAAGAGCACCGAAAAAGAGGTAAGAAGGCTCTCCTCCGGCTTTTGGGCGTATACCTCGGCAAAGGCCTGGGAATCGGTGATGATCAGCTTCGGCGGCTTGTTAAGCGCGCGCAGGGCGGTATCCAGACAATCCGTGGTAACGTTCATCACAACGCATTTATGATCGAGCAGGTCTCGGATCGTCTGTACCTGGGGCAGGATCAGGCGGCCCTTGGGCGCCTGGATATCCTGCGGCATGACCAGCAGCACGACGTCGTCCTTATTTACCAGACCGCCTACGATGCTCGGCATCTCATAATCCTCGGGCAGCATACGAAGCAAACGGGCCAATACCTCCGATATCCCTTCCCCGGTCTTAGCGCTGACCACTACCGGGCGCAGACCCAGAGCCTCCTCGATCTTCGCCGCCAATCCCGTGCTGTCACTATGCAAATCAGCTTTGTTAAGAATCGGCAAAATAGGGGTATTTTGCCCTTTGAGCTTTTCCGCCCATTTACCCTCTTCTGTAAAGTCCTCTTCCGTAAACACCAACAGGGCGATATCGGTTTTCTCAAGGGCCTCTTCCGTCTTTTCCACCCGCATGCCGCCCAGTTCGCCTTCGTCGTCAAAGCCGGCGGTATCAATCAGCATGCAAGGGCCGATACCGTGGATTTCCATTGCCTTGTAAACCGGGTCGGTGGTAGTGCCCGCTACCTCGGAGACAACCGAGAGGCTTTGTCCGGTAATCGCATTTAACAGGCTGGATTTCCCACTGTTGCGCCGCCCGAAAATGCCGATGTGCAAACGGTTGGCAGAAGGGGTATTCGTTAAACTCATGGGATCACTCCTTGTTCTTGGGGTTCCCGCACAGCGAGACAAAGATAATCACAGGTTAAAAGCGGAAGTCACGCATCCCGTTGTGCATATCAGCCAAGTGTTGGATGGTTAGGTTTTTCACCTTTTCATTCGGAATCTTCTCTATTTCCTGCGCAATCAGTGCTTCCCCTTTGCGTCGGGTATCTTCCGAGGCGTAATCCTCCAAATATTCCTTTAGGGTCATGATGGCGTTCGGTTGGCAGCAGTTGGCAATCTGCTCGGCCCTTTCCAGAGACTTGAACCGGTCTCCCGTGCGCCCTTCTCGGTAGCAAGCCGTGCAGAAGCTGGGCATATAGCCCATGCCGAGCT
>CAMMKL010000146.1 GCA_946497265.1 uncultured Clostridia bacterium
CATAGGTAAGCTTATCGGTAAAAAAGAGCAGATACCCCAACGCCGCAGCCGCAAGGCCAAGCGCGCCGCTGAACCAGCGCAACTTTACTCCTCCGATAAAAAGCATAACCGCCGCCAGCATGACCACGATAATGGTGCAGGAAAGATGGGGTTCCATGATCAGTAAAACGACGGTGGGCGCCAATATCACCATATAGGGCAAAATACCGTATCGGAAAGTGCCCATCCGTTCGAAATTAATGGAAATCAAATGTGCAAACAGAAGTACAATGGCAAATTTGGTGATTTCGGAAGGCTGGAAGCTAAAGCCCCCCACCTGAAACCATCGGTGCACTTCGTTGATCGCAGGCATAAACAGTACCGCCACCAGCATCAACGTGGAAATACCAAAGATCGGCAGAGCCCATTTGTGCAGGTGATGGTAGTCAAAGTACGAGATCAGCCACATGAGTACCACGCCGGCAATGGCATAGACTACTTGCTTTTTGATGAAAAAGTAGCTGTCCCCTTTTTGATAATAAGCGTTCGGATAGCTCGCGGAAAAAAGCATCACCAGGCCGATCACCAGGAGAATGAGTACCAGAAAGAAAAAGGGCATATCCATGCCCGCACGCACCGAAAACACTTTGAAACGTTTTTTCACCGCCCGTTTTCCCTGTGCTTCCATGGTATCCCGGCCGGCCGGCCGGCTACCTGCGCTTTTGTTATGGTTTTGCTTTCTGGAGGGAAGCGGCTGCGGCTTCTGGGCCGATCTTACAGCGCCATATGCCGGTTTGGCTGAAAGGCGGTTGGATCCGCCAGACCGGTTTTCACTTTTATTGCTGCGAGCCATTGTTCACGCCCCTTCCCGAAATTGATTATGTACTCCGTCAAATACCCAAAGAAAGCACAACGGAAACCACTCCGCCTATGACGGTAATGGCGGAAAATACCATACAGATTTTTACTTCCGACCAGCCGCACATTTCAAAATGATGATGGATCGGGCTCATTTTGAAAAGGCGTTTGCCGTGTGTGATCTTAAAGTATACAACCTGCAGCACCACAGAGGCCATTTCAATCCAATAGATCAGGCCCAATGGAATGAGCAGGACGGGCAAATCCATTGCAAATGCAAGGGCGCATACCATACCGCCCAAGAAGAGGGAACCGGTATCGCCCATAAAAACCTTGGCGGGGTTGAAATTCCAAACCAAAAAACCGAGGCAGGCGCCCGCCAGGGCCGCGCTGGAAATTCCTACTCCCGGAATGCCGCGCATGCCGGCGATCATCATAAAGAAAACAGCCGCAAAAAAGGTGACCGAAGCGTCCAATCCATCGATGCCGTCGGTCAAATTGACGGCATTGACAAGGCCTACAATCAGCACCGCGGCAATGGGATAGTACCAAAGCCCCAGATCTATCACGCCCACAAAGGGAATGATGGTAGTGGTGGAGCCTCCAAAGGAATACACCGTGGCCAGATAGGCCGCAGCCGCAAGAAACTGTAGGATCAGCTTTTGCGGCGCGGTCAGCCCCAGGTTTCGCTTTTTTACGACTTTGATATAATCATCCAAAAAACCAATGATGCCGTAAAAAACCGCCATCCCCAAACCGGCAAATATTTTGACCAGAATAAATTGATAATTCGTAATCTGTATGCCCGGTTCCAGCGAAAGATTATAGTATACGGGGACACAAATTAGTATGGCAATAAAAATGCCGATTATAAACATGATCCCGCCCATAGTTGGCGTTCCCTGTTTATTTTTGTGCCAGGAAGGGCCGATCTCTTTGATGGTCTGCCCATATTTCAATTTATGAAGGAACGGGATCATCCATTTCCCCAAGAGCGCTGTAATCGCGAACGCCGCAAACGCTGCAATCAATGCCCAAAGTCCGTTCATGTTTTTACCACCTCTCAAAATTTCCGGAACAGCCGATCGGCCGTATCCATAAAAAAGATTATAACACATGATACCGTATTTTGGACAGCAAAATTTGGCGCTTGGCTTCCAATTCTTCCCGCCCTCCTCCGCTATTTTTTAGCGGATGTTATCTTCTGTGATAAAGCCTACCTCAATGATTGTGCCGGGGGAAACCTCGCTGCCCGCTTCGATGCTCTGGCTTTGCGATATAACTCCCGCACTTTCTAAATCGGAGCCGCTCAACCGAACATTAAGACCCGCTTCCTGGGCGCGCTGATTCACCTGGGACGGGGTCAGGTTAAGCAGATCCGGTACCGTTACGGTTTGGCTGGAGGATTCCTCGTCCGTATAAAGCACTACCGTACCGCTTCCGGGGATCACTTTGCCTGCTTCTGGGATTTGGGAAAGGACGCTTTCTCCCGAACCGACCACCTTGTATTGCAGCCCTTCCTGCTGGATAGCGTTCTGGGCTTCGGAAAGGGCCTTACCCGTAACGTCGGGGGTGTTTTTAATATCGAGCTTAGCAAGCTCTTCGTCGTTGTATTTGCGTTCTACTCCCAAATACGGCAAAACGTCGTTCATGATGTTCCGGAAGGTGGGCGCCGCTACCGCGCTACCGTAGTAATTATCGCCTTTCGGCGTATCATAGAACACCAGCAGGACTACCTTCGGATCGTCCGCAGGAGCAAAACCGCAGTAGGAGGCGATGTAATTTTCCTCACCGGTCACGGCCTGTTCCGCTTTCTTTTCGGAAGTACCGGTCTTCCCCGCAATGCGATAACCCGCGATATAGCCGTTCTTCCCGGAACCGGTTACTGCGTTTTGCTCCAGGATATCACGCATCATATCGGAAGTCTCTTTGGAAATTACCTGGCGCTTGACCTCGGTGCCCATTGTTTTTACAATGTTCCCGTCGCTGTCCAAAATCTTGGAGACAACGTGCGGGGTTACCAGCTTGCCGCCGTTGGCCACTGCGGCAACCGCGGTGAGCATCTGCATGGGTGTGTCGGTATGCCCTTGGCCGAACGACGAAATAACCAGGTCGATCTCTTTTAGTTCGTTGTTTGCATAGTAAATACCGGTCGCTTCGTCGGGTAGGTCCACACCGGTCTTTTGCCCAAATCCGAAATTATAGTAATATTCGGTGAAGGTGTCGGCGCCCAACATTTTGCCGATGGTACCAAAGGCCGGGTTACAAGAATTCCACAGGGCTTCCTGGAAGGTTTCCGCCCCGTGTCCGGTCGTTTTGTGGCATTTTACCGGATTGGGCACACCTTCCACCTTCAGAGCGCCGCCGCAGTAAAACGGCGTGTCTAAGGTGCAGACGTTTTCTTCCAATGCCATGGAAGCGGTGATAATCTTAAATACCGAACCCGGTTCGTAGTTGTCGCTTACCGCCTTGTTCCTCCATTGGGCGCCCAAGGCCTCCACAAGTGCCTGCTGCTGGTCTTCTTCCGGCAACGCTTCAATCTCCGCCGCTTTTTCTTCGTTTACCAGTACCCGCGGATTGTTGGGGTCGTAATCCTCTTTGACTGCCATCCCCAGAATCGCGCCTGTGTTTACGTCCATCATCACAGCCACGCCGCGGTTTTTCACCAGATTATCGGCAATCCCCTGTTCCAGATATTTTTCCATATAATGCTGAATGGTTTCGTCAATGGAAAGCACAAGGCTATTGCCGTCCTGCGCGGGCACCATTTGGTCATAGTCATAGGGCATGTCGGTACCCACGCCGTTACGCGCCGTCACCAGGCGGCCGGGCACCCCGGTCAGTTCGCTGTTGTATTCCAGCTCCAGCCCGGCCAGGCCGCGGTCGTCGTCACTGGTAAAGCCCAGCACAGAAGCCGCAAAGTTGCCGTAAGGATAATAGCGCTTGTAATCCGGCTCCAGGTAGATACTGCCCACAAGATCCTTCGTGGCTTTGTCCTGCGCCAGCTCTTCCTTAAACGCAATAATCTCATCCTTTACATCGCTTTCAATGTCTTTTTTCAGGATAACATAGTATGTTTTCCCTGTGGCTTTCTCTAAAATGTCGCTTTGTTCCATATCAAGGATTTCGGTAACGCGGGAAGCGCTCATCACCCAGTTTTACTGCGCTTTCTGTTTCTCTGCCTCTTTTTCTGGCTGGGTCATATTCTCTTTAATATCCGCTTGCAGATAAGCGGGTACAATGATTACTTTCCACACGCTGGCGCTTTGAGCCAACGGGCGCATATTACAGTCGTAAATGGTCCCGCGCTGCGCGCTGATGCTGTCATCCGCCAATTGCTGTGCCACCGCCCTGCGCTGCAGGTCTTCCCCTTGGATGATCTGCAGTTGTATCAGCCGTACCACAATAATACCAAAGCCGACCAGCACCAGCGCCGCCAGCACAATCAGCGAGCGCTGCCACATCCTTACTGTGCTTCCTTTTGCCATATTGGTATCCTCCAGACCTTCGTCTCATTGTCTTCTAAGTAGCAAATATCCGCAAACCGAGCTATCTTCCTTTCCGGGCAGCCCCTATATAAAACAAGGATATAACACGAGAGGCGGAAGGCCGCCTTTTTGTTACATCCTGTTTCTTGCTTCCTTAATACTTATTGGGTGGCTGCCATGGTTATGACAGCAAACCGGAAATCGCTTCAGAGATACGGTCAAGCAGCCCCTCCTGCTGCTCGCTTGCCCCTGTCTGCGCCTTATCTCCCTCGGAAAGGCTGATATATTCAATCTGATCGCTTTGTACCGCCCGCATGCCAAGCTCTGTTTTGGCGTAATCCTCCACCACCCGCAAAGACATGCTGGATTCCAACTTCATGCTAAGCTGCGTGTTCAGGCTCCGGCTTTCGCTTAATACCTTGGTTTGGCTGTTGATCTGCGCGGTAAGCTCGGTAAGCTGCACTTGGCTGTATACCATCACGCCCACAATCGCCAGCACCAGCGCGGAAAAGAAAATACCGGTTAACACCTTGATGGGCTTGTATTTGATCCGGCGGTTTTTTTCCAGTTGTTCTTCCGTAAGCGTGACGATATTATCATCTTTTCCGGCTTGCCTCGACGGGGCGGGGCTGGCCTCAAACAGCGAAAAGTCATACGCTGTATTTTTTTCTTCAAAAGCCACCGCAATCAACTCCTATCATGGCTTTTTGTTATGGGTTCCTTCGTTTTATTTCAAACGCACACAAACCCGCAGCTTGGCGCTGCGGCTGCGCGGGTTTTGCTCCAATTCTGCAGGAGTAGGCTCCAAAGGCTTGCGATATAACAGCTCGGCGTCCGGCGTCTTTCTGCAGACACAAACCGGGAAATCCGGCGGGCAGGTACAGCCTTTGCACCAGGCGGCCATGCGCTGCTTGACCATGCGGTCTTCCAAGGAATGGAAGGTGATCACCGATAGCCGTCCGCCCGGCTTTAAAACCGAAAAGGCCGCTTCCAGCCCTTCCGACAGCCTGTCCAGCTCGCCGTTGACGGCGATGCGCAGCGCCTGAAAAGTCTTACGGGCCGGATGCCCGTTTTCCCTGCGGACCGCCGCGGGCACCGAGGCTTTCACCAATTCGGCAAGCTGCCCTGTGGTAGCCACAGGCCCTTTTTCCCGTTGACGGACGATTGCCTGCGCAATGCTTTTGGCATATTTTTCTTCCCCATAACGGCTTAAAATCTGCGCTAACTCCTGCCAGGCAAGGGTATTAACCAAATCATATGCCGACGGCCCTTCCCGGCTCATGCGCATATCCAGCGGCGCGTCGTGGTGGTAAGAAAAACCACGCTCCGGGGTATCCAACTGGTAGGAAGAAACCCCAATGTCCAGCAATACGCCGTCTACCATCCCGAAGATCCCCAATTCCTTCGCCACCTGCGCCATCTGGGAAAAATTCGCCCGGCGGATCACCGAGCAGGGATATCGG
>CAMMKL010000147.1 GCA_946497265.1 uncultured Clostridia bacterium
AGATCACCCCCACGGCGATGGAGCTGATCCGCTCCCTGAAGACACCCGTCTTCATTGACCGCCAGGTGATGGACGCCATCTGCTGGCCCGCCATCGACTACTGGCGCGGCGACGTTACTTTAGAGGAAGCCAAGACAAAGATTCAGCAAAATTTGGACACTTTAGAAACGCAATAAAATTCTAGAATTGGCATGCAATCTCAATGTTTACGTGAAACAGCCTCGGAATATATTTTATATTCCGAGGCTGTTTTAACTTGGAGAAAAGTTTACTAATTAAAAATGTACACAAGGAAATGTAAATGCTTTCGCCCGCTCGTTTCAGTGCGATAATTAAATATGAAAAGAAGAATCATACTTCATTGGTTTTCGTTATGCAGGCAGTTATCAATGGCAATCACCATAGTGGTGAAAAAGGCCATATCCCGCTCGTCTGCAATATCCAACCGGTAAGCGTCTCCCCAGGAAAACCATTCCTTTTGGATGCTCCCAAGTGTTTGGCCAGCGCACCGGATGGTAAAATCCATATCCCAGAAATCGCCTTCCAGCTCAAAGTTCCCGTACCCGCTCGATACCGTTAGCCGTGGTCGAAAAAAGCTCCATTCTTTCCGGATATCGGCACACAGGCAGCTTCCCGCATAGATCTCATAAGCAGGCAGCAGCGTGGGCAAACGCCGCTTGATGTAAAACAGTTCTTTCCCCGCCATATTATACAGGTGGATTTTGGCCCCCAGGGTAAAAATTTCACTGCGCACCTCAAAAACAGGCTCTTGATTGACGTCGTATACACGATAGGTATCCCCCAGAGAAAATACACGCTGTTTGATATAAAGGACCATCGCCTTCCTCCTTTAAAAAGCTTCCTTATTCCAGATTAAGCCTCTTTTTAAAGATATAGTTGGTAACCAGGAAAAAGGCCACGCCCACAACGGCGTCCAAAATCATCATTCCCGGCATAACCGCATTGATCAATTCAAAAACCGGCGCAACACCCGCAGCCCCTTCTGCCGTAATTTCCACACTGCTGACAAGCCCATCTATTCTGGAGAGGAACGACGTCATAAAAAGCATGGAAGAGACGATTTGTATGACAATGCTGATGCCGAAATAGCTGCCGATGGCGATCAGCGCCCGATGTTCACGAAATAATTGGCTAATCGCGATGGCGGTATAAATCTGTAAAATAGAAACCACCGCCGCGATCAGAACGGAAGCTGCCGCAAGCCACAGGAATGCCTCAAACGAAGTACCGAACAGCCTTCTGCTTTCCTCCCAAAACCGGGAAAATCCTTCCCAAAACTCTCCATAAAAGCGCGATTCCCGTAGGAACAGCAGAAACACAGATGCCAACGTGACAAGGATGCTGAACAGCTCCCAGATAACCGCCACAATCAGCTTACTGCAGATCAAGGAACTGGTTTTTACAGGCAGGGTAAACATTAGGTACCCTTCGTCCCCGGTCAGGTTCTTATAGAACCGCTGGATGGTGATGACCAGCGTCACGATAAAAAGGGAAAAAATCACCACTATATAAACAAAAAGCAAGATAGAGCGCAAGGTGGTGATCACAGAGTTTTCCCCACCTACATTAGGCCCCATAAAAAGGCCGTTGAGCAGCGCAAGAAAAAGCATGGCCAGGAACAACGGTAGAAATATGCGGGCCGTTGCCTTAAATTCATATTTAATCAGTTTTCTCAGCATCTGAATACCTCCCGGAACAAAGCGTCTACCGATTTGCCCTGCCCTTCCCGGATATCGTCTACCGAGGAAGTGAGCGTCACCTTTCCGTTGCAGATAAACACCACGTCGTCCAACACCCGCTCGACATCCGCAATCAAATGGGTAGAAATGACCACAGAGGCGTTTTCGTTGTAGTTTGTAATGATGGTGTTCAGGATATAGTCGCGCGCCGCAGGATCCACGCCCCCGATGGGCTCGTCAAGTAAATAAAGGTCTGCGTTCCGGCTCATGACCAAAATAAGCTGTACCTTTTCTTTCGTCCCCTTCGACATGGTCTTGAGTCGGTCGCGTACATTGATGTTCAGGCGGCGCAGCATTTCAAACGCTTTGGCCTTATCAAAATTGGAGTAAAAATCCCCAAAGAAGTCTATCATATCCCGCACACGCATCCAATTGTTCAGATAGGTACGTTCCGGCAGATAAGATACCTGCAGTTTGGTTTCAAGCCCCGGTTTTTGGCCGTCCACCAATATTTCGCCCTGCGACGGCACCAGCAAGCCGCTTGCCAGCTTGATCAGCGTGGACTTTCCGCTTCCATTCGGCCCCAACAACCCAATGATCCGGCCGCGCTCAAGCGAAAACGTCACGTCGTCGAGCGCCCGCAGGTAACCGAAGTGCTTGCTTAAATGGCTGCATTGTAAAATCGGCTGCATCTTGTTATTTCCCCTCCTTCATTGCCTGCTCCAACAGGGATACGGTTTCTTCTTTGGAATAGCCAAGCTGCTGCATACGTTCAAAAAATGCCTTGATTTGTTCCTTCGCCAAACCGATTTTTACCGTTTGTATCATCCCCTCATCTTCCGTGATGAATCTGCCGCTGGTGCGTTGTGAATAAATCAAACCGCCGCGCTCCAGTTCCGACAATGCCTTCTGCATGGTATTCGGATTAACGGACGCCTCGGCCGCCAGATCCCGTACTGGTGGCAGCTTGCTGCCTGCGGGGTACCCGCCGGAAACAATCCGCAACTGTATCTGTTCCATCAATTGCAGATAAATGGGGCGATCGGATTTCAGCTCCCACTCCATGGAATCCACTCCTTCGTTTCTGTTGTACTATTATGATAATACAATCACACAAAATTGTCAATTGTAAAACTCGTTTATTCTGTTTTCTTTATGGAATCCATATTACGGAAGCCTCTCATCTTTGCTTGGCAGAAGCCTTAAATTGCGTTCGATCACCTCCGGCGGCCGCCAGCCGAACGCGCGCCCGGTCAGCCTGGCCGCATCCCCCGTCCGCAGGAAAGGGATCCTCCCCTCCTGAAAAGGCGGAAAATCGGTTTCCTTCACGCCCCGGTTGAGGGTACAAACCTCTTGGCAGCGGTCGCAGCCCCACACAAGCTCCCCTTTTTGGACAAGGGCGGCTTCCTCCCCGCTAAGCGTCCCCTTTTTTTGCGTCAGATGCGAAAGGCATCGGCTTTTTTCCATCTTTGATCCGGTTAGCGCCCCGCCTGGACAGGCAGCGCGGCAGCGGCCGCAATGCGGACAGGTTTGCACCGGTTGTTGTCCGGCGAAAAGAGGCAAATCGGTAACGATCTCTCCTAAAAAAACCCAGGAACCGTATTCCGGCGTAATCAGCAGGCCGTTGTCCCCAACAATCCCCAGCCCGCACATTGCCGCAGCATACACCTCCGGAATCGGGGAATTGTCTACAAACGGCTCAAAAGCATAGCCTGCAAACGCCTCGGAAAGGCGGCCCGCCGCCGCACGCAGCACGGGAAGCAAAACGGAATGGTAATCCGGCACAACGGCATAATACGACACATTGCGCAAAGGTTCCCGGCTGCGGTATGGAAAGGCGGCGCACAGGACGGAAGCCGCCTTTTCCGGAATACGCGCCTTCGCACGGCAGGAAAGCAGGCGCCCCGCAAGAGGGTTAAAGTCGCAGGCACCCCAAAGCCGCACCCCGCAGCCTTGCAGCAAGGAGTCCAGCCTTTCCCGATTTTCCATCTGTATTTTCCCCCTTTCCTTGTTATTCTTATTGTAACATACGCCCGTCCTACTTTACAACTTTCCTTCTTTGTGCTACAATATACGACAATTTCTAAGAAAAATAGAGCGGCTACTGAAAACTGTGCCTCTACCGCTTAAAAGGGGGATTGTTTTGAAAAAGGATAAAAAAGAAAAGAAGGCTAAGGAAAAGAAGGCAAAAAAGCTCTTGGAACCAGCAAAGGCCAAAGCAAGCGAAGAAAAAAACAGCGAGGTTGGCGCAATGGAACGAGCTTTGCCGCAGGCAGACCCGCTCGCTTATGCGCTGGCAACCGTAGGCGGAAAATGGAAATTGCGCATCTTGTGGGCGCTCTCCTCGAAAAAGGGCCGCCGCTATGGAGACATCAAACGGGACATCCCGGAAATTACCGATATGATGCTCAGCCAGAGCCTGCGGGAACTGACGGCGGACGCGCTCGTGGAGCGCACGCAATACCAGGAAATCCCTCCCCGCGTGGAATACGCGATCACCGCCAAGGGCCTGGAAGCCCTGCCCGCCATAGAGGCGTTGATCAAATGGGCTAACAAACGATTGGAGGAACTGTAATATGGCAACCAAAGAAGAAGCGCTGCGGCAGCATTACGAATGGAAAGGAAAGCTGGAGGTGGTTTCCCGCGCCGCCGTGACCAACAAGGAAGAGCTCTCCATCGCCTACACCCCCGGCGTGGCCGAGCCGTGCCTGGCAATCCGGGACGATTATCAAAAATCCTTTGAGCTGACCCGCCGCTGGAACATGGTGGCGGTCATCACCGACGGCACCGCCGTGCTGGGCTTGGGCGATATCGGCCCCGAAGCCGGCATGCCCGTGATGGAGGGAAAGTGCGTCCTTTTCAAGGAATTCGCAGGCGTGGACGCGTTCCCCTTATGCATCCGCTCCAAAGATGTGGACGAGCTGGTTCGCACCATCTACCTGATTTCCGGCAGCTTTGGCGGGATCAACCTGGAGGATATTTCCGCGCCACGCTGCTTTGAAATTGAGCGCCGCCTTAAGGAACTGTGCGATATCCCCGTTTTCCACGACGACCAGCACGGCACCGCAGTAGTGGTGGCCGCCGCCCTGCTCAACGCCTTAAAGGTAACGGGGAAACAGAACGGGGAAATCCGGGCGGTCATCAATGGAGCCGGTTCGGCCGGAATCGCCATCGCCAAACATCTGATGAACATCGGCCTCCGGCATCTGACCATGGTGGACCGGTTCGGTATCCTCTGTGAAGGCATGGAGGAACTCAACCCCGCCCAGTCGGAGCTTGCCAACGTGACAAACCGCAGCCGTCAGCGCGGTACATTGGCCGACGCGATGAAGGGCGCCGATCTTTTCATTGGGGTTTCCGCGCCCGGCATTGTCAGCGAGGATATGATAGCGAGCATGGCAAAGGACCCGATCGTCTTCCCCATGGCCAACCCGGTTCCCGAAATCCTGCCGGATCTTGCCAAAAAGGCGGGCGCCGCGGTGGTGGGAACCGGCCGTTCCGACTATCCCAACCAGATCAACAATGTCCTTGCCTTCCCGGGCATTTTCCGCGGCGCTCTGGATGTGCGCGCTTCCTGCATCAACGAAGAAATGAAGGCGGCGGCCTCTCATGCGATTGCTTCCCTGGTTTCCGACGAAGAGCTCAGCCCTGAATATATCCTGCCCCAGGCGTTTGACCGCCGGATCGGACCGGCTGTAGCGAAGGCGGTCGCTGAGGCCGCTAAGAAAAGCGGCGTCGCGCACTGACCGCGAAGCCTCAGGAGAAAAGCCATGAACCAGATTGTTTATCGTTTCCCACAAGGGACAGAAAAAATACTCACGATGAGCTACGACGACGGGCACGTGGAAGACCGGCGGCTGACACAACTGTTCCGCAAGTACGGGATACGCGCAACCTTTCATCTGCCGTCCACCTATATCGGACAGAAGGAACATGTCACGGCAACCGAGATTCC
>CAMMKL010000148.1 GCA_946497265.1 uncultured Clostridia bacterium
CCCATCACGAACCCTTCGCTTTTGAATTCAATGGCAGGAGATACGATGGCATTGGAAAAACCGGTTATGGGTACAAGCGTACCTGCGCCTGCATATTTAGCGATATTGTCGTATATTTTTAGCGCGGTCAAAATGGCGCCCAGCGCTACCAGAGTAACCGATACTGCCGCACGGGCGTCCTGTTCGTTCAGGCCTGTTTGCTGGTAAAGCTGGAAAATCGCCTGTCCGATGGTGCAAATCAATCCGCCTACTAAAAAAGCAAGCGGAATATTTTTGAAGCTGGGGCTGCCGGGCGACGCTTTTTCGGTCAATTTCATATATTCTTTTTTGGTTACTTTCACACTTATCCCTTCCTTTCGGGCATATTTTTCCACTGTAGGGCGGAAATATGCGGATTTGTATTCGGGAATTTAGCATAACCGCTTTCCTACCGTTCCATTTGGAACAATAAGCCAACCATACCCTTTGTGTCAAACCCCTATTTACATCCCCATAGACGGAAAGCCGGCCATGATCGGTTCTTTCATGGCCGGCTTTTCTGTAAACCGGGGCAGCGCCTGTATTGTTTGCGCTATCCCGCCTAATTTATCTTTAAAATTGATTATTGATTTCGGCATAAGCCATCCAGCATACCACGCTATCCGATAGTTTAAGCGGAAAATGCCACGAAGCTTTCGCAGCTACCCTGAAACGGCGGTAGCCTCCAAGCTTACTTACCACCACTTGATGAGTTCGGTCACCTGGTTGCGTAGTTCGATAAATTCCGGTGCCGCGATGTCACGCGGCATGGGAAGCCGGTTTGCAATCTCCTTTTTGATGGTGGTGGGCTTATTGGATAGGACCAGAATGCGTTCCCCCAAGTAAACCGCTTCCTCGATGTTGTGGGTAATAAAGATTACCGTCGTGCCGCTTTGCCGCCAAAGGTTGAGCAGTTCGTTCTCCAGACGATAGCGCAGCTCCGTATCCAATTGGCCGTAAGGTTCATCCATCAGCAGTAGTTCCGGTTCGGTGGCAAACGCTCTTGCAATTACCACCCGCTGTAGCATGCTGGCGGAAAGCTGATCCGGATAATAATCCCGAAATTCCGTCAGTCCTACCAGTTCCATATATTTTTCCGCCTGTTTTTTTGCCTTTTCCGCCTTTTCCCGTTTCAGGTTAAGGGCAAACTGTACGTTTTGTTCTACCGTGAGCCACGGCATGGTCGAATATTCCTGAAAAATATATGCTACACGATGTTTTTTCAGGTCTACCGGCTCGCCGTCGATTGTGATAGAACCCCCGGTTATGTCATACAACCCCGTCAAGCTATTTAGGAAAGTCGTTTTTCCGCAGCCGGTCGGCCCCACAATGCAAAGGAATTCCCCTTGTTTTACCGAGAAGGAGATATCGTCCAGAACCAGCAACTCATCAAATTTTTTTACCAGGTGATCCACCTTAACTTTTACAGGCCTGTCCATTCCGGCACCTCCTTATTGTGTAGGGTCCATTTCCCTCGTGATTTCTTTTCTCAGCTGCAAAAATGCAGGGTCAACATAGTTGCGCGGTCGCGGTAGGTTGACCATATACTCTTTGCAAATAACAGAAGGGCAATTCGTAAGCAGGATGATGCGGTCCGCTAGATACAAAGCTTCTTCAATATTGTTTGTCACAAACAGGACCGTACGCTTTTCCGCGCGCCAGATCCGCTCCAGTTCCTGTTCCATCATATAGCGCGTCTGGGCATCCAAATGGCCGAACGGCTCGTCCATCAGCAACACGGATGGGTCGCTGCAATATGCCCGTGCGATTCCTGCCCGCTGCTGCATACCGCCGGACAACTGGTTGGGGTAACTCTTTTCAAACCCCTTAAGCCCTACCAAGTCTATAAAATACTGCGCCTGTTTCCTTCGTTCGGCTTTGGGAATCCCCCGGGAAGCCGGTCCGAATTCCACGTTGCCCATCACAGTAAGCCATGGGAACAGCGAGGTCGTCTGGTACACGACGCCACGGCTGGGCGAAGGGGCATGGACCGGCTCGCCCTGCATTTCCACAAAGCCCCCCGTTGGTTGATCAAGCCCTGCCAGCAGGTTTAGCAAAGTCGTTTTTCCACATTGCCCCGGACCGAACAGCACCAGGAATTCGTTTTCCCGTACGTCAAAGCTCACATCGCCCAACACGCGGTAATCCGTCCCGGACGGGGTAGTAAAGCTGCGGGATAAATGCTCACAGCGTAAAATTATGTTTCCTGCCGGTTCCATCGGCAAAGCCTCCCCTCTACCACGCGCATCAGGGTAGAAAGCAGATACCCGATAACGCCGATTGCAATCATGCCTACCATAATCTGTGTAATATTCCCGTTGTTCATCCCCATAGTGATGATCCAACCCACGCCGTTTTGCGAATAAATGATCTCGGCCGCAACCTCAGCCGCCCAGCTTACGCTCAGCGCAATCTGCAGCCCCGCGAAGATATAAGGGACGGAAGAGGGAAAAATCACGTGCGTAAATACCCGCCTCCGGCTGGCACCCAACATGCGCGCCGCCCCAATCAGCTTCGGGTCTACATTGCGCGCCCCCTCATAGGAATTGATGGTCACATAAGTAAAGCTTGCAAGAAAGATGATAAAGATTTTATTAGAGCTTCCCAGCCCAAACCAGAGGATGGAAAGCGGAATCCACGCGATGGGGGGAATTGGACGCACAAATTCAAACAATGGATTTATCACGGCATGCGCTTTGGGGGATACGCCCATTAAAATCCCGATAGCCATCCCGATCACCGAAGCTACCACGAACCCCAGAAGCACGCGCCACAGGCTGATGCCTGCATGCTCTAGAATGGTATTTTTTCCAATCGGCACCGTCATGGACCGGAAAAATGCCTCAAAAACCTCCAGCGGAGCCGGGATCTGTACCCTCCCCTGTGACAGCATGGACGCTACTTGCCAGGCAATCAAAAGAGTGGCAAAGGAAATCACGATCCAGAGAAGCGTCTGCCGGTTGGCCTTTAAGCGCTTCCAAACTGTTTTTCCTATACGTTGCACGGTCAGCCCCTCCTTTTCGTTTTTTTGCCGCCTATTCTGCTGGTAAGCAAATCCAAAAGGCTGCTTAGGGCCGCACCGATCAGCCCTATGACAATCATCCCGACCACGATGATATCAGCCCTACCCATCTGGCGGGCCATCTGAATCATATAACCAAGCCCGCTGGTAGAGGCCAGAAGCTCCGCGGCCACCAGCGCCATCCAGGCAGAGCCCAGCGAGGTTTTCAGGCCCGTGAGTATCATGGGCCGAGCCGTAGGAAGCGCCACCCGGAATAATATCTGTAGATTCGTGGCGGCAAAGGTTTTGGCCACCCAAATATGAACCTGCCTTGTCTGTTTAATTCCCGCGTAGGAATTGACCACACAGGCAATCATAGAGGAAATAAAGATTATAACAACCTTGGCCCCGTAGCCGATGCCGAACCATAAGATCATCAGCGGGATCCAGGCCAGCGGAGGAATGGGCCGCAATAAGTCAAACAGAGGCTTTACAAACAGATCTACTTTTTTGTACCATGCCATGGCTATGCCCAAGGGAACACCGATTACCACCCCTGCCAGATATCCTCCCAAGGCGATTTTTAGGCTGGTAGCGATATGGGTCCACAGGCTGGCGCCGTCCGGATTTACCCCGCCGCTTACTTTATACGCAAAGGCTTTGCACACCTCCAGAGGACTGGGCAGCATATAGCTGGGCATCAGCCGCAAGACATCGGTGACCAGTTCCCACAACACCAGTACGCACAGTACGCTGACAATGGACAGCCAAAGATATTTTTTGCGCTTCATGTAACACCCACTTTCTTGGTGCGGCGGCCCGGACCCTATCCGGCCCGCCGCGTTCTCATACGGTTATCCTTCTATTACCTGGTTGAGATATTGATCCGTGATATTTGTTTCAAATAAATTCATCTTGCTGTCTTCCACTTTACCGGTCGAATGCATGAATTCCGCCATAATTTTCAGGAATTCCCCGTTTGTCCGGGTTTTCATATCTTCCTTGGTCAAAAAATGGATCCGGTCGATATCCTGCGAGATGTTTTCTTCGTCCACCTCGGATGCATTTTCCGCATAGTACTGAGCCAACAATTCTTTTGCCATCTCGGGGTCGTTGTTTAACGCCTCGTTTGCCGTGTATATCGCATCCATAAATTTGACGATCAGCTCAGCGGTCTGCTCATCCTGCAAGGACTGCTGGTTGGCAACCATCATATCTACCACCGGGATGTTTAACTCCTTGAGCCCCCCTATGTTTACCCATCCGTTCGCCTCGCCCATAAAGCTAAACGGAGGCATTAAACCGACGACATCGCCTTCCCCCGCCAGAAAAGCCTGATAGCCCTGGGCGGTATCCATATTGATGGTGGAGACGTCGGTATCGGAAAGGCCGATCGCTTCCAGGTATTTCAATTCGTTTAGCTGTTTGATGGTGCCGATATCCAGAATGAAACTGGAGCCTTTTACTGTTTCCGCATTTCCCAACAGATCCGGATAATCCGGGTTTGTCCCCGTCTGCTGGGCGATCGGGCTATCCGGACGGACATACAGTCCGATTCCGTCGCTGGCTTCCAGCAGGTCGCCCACCAAAACGCCGTTGTATGCCGAAACGCTGGTGACCGCGGCTACCCCGATGGTGGAAACATCCCACAAATCGGCTCCCAAAGCTTCATTCATAGGCGCCCCCGTCGAGAACATCATGGGTTCGATTTTGAAGCCCCTCTCTTCATCCAACTTGTTATCCATTGCATACTTGACAGGCAGGCTGGTTACCAGGGGCATGACCGCTACCCGCAGGGTGGGCAGATCTCCCCCGTTGCCCGATGGTTGGGGGGAATCCCCCGCGGAGCTACAACCGGTAAACATTGCGGCCGCCATACACACAGCCAAAAACAGACTGATCAGTTTTTTCATTTTGATTCCTTCCTTTCAGGGGCTGTGCCCCAAAATTTTTATACTGTTTTCCCGGAGCATCCCGGGTTTTTCCCTTAAATGTCCCTTGCGGAGAATTCTTAAAAATCCTCTTCTTTATCGTATAACGCAACGATATAAGGGTGGTTGGGGTCGAAAGAGGAGGTAAGCTTTTGGGGATGTTCTACCCGGCCGGGCGCGCGGTTATTTTCCCCCTTGATCCCCGCTGCGGCACAGCCCAAGTCCCGGCGGGCGTTTTCGGCTTCCTGTTGCAATTCTTTTACTACATTAGGCAGTTGTTGAAACAGGTTTTTGCTTTCGCCAGGATCCGCTTGCAAATCATACAGTTCCCGGCAAGGGGCGCCCTCTTTGTATAGGTGCAGCTTGTATTTCCCAATTCTGACCGCTTCCAGCGTCTCAAACCGATAATAACGAAAATCCTTGCGTCCGTCATCCGTTCCGCCCAGCAGCACGCCGGTCAGATCCAACCCGTCGATCAAACAGCCCTTGGGAAGCTGCACTCCGGCCAGGCGGGCGAAGGTTGGAAGAAAATCTATATGAGAGGCGATTGCATGGCAGACCCTTCCTCCCCTAAATCCGTCCGGCCAACTCATAATACAGGGTACTCGCTGCCCACCTTCCCAGGTGGAACCCTTTGCGCCGCGCAAAATACCGTTGCTGGCGCCGTGATCGCCGCGCGAACCGTTATCCGAGGT
>CAMMKL010000149.1 GCA_946497265.1 uncultured Clostridia bacterium
CTTGCCCCTCGTTTTTTCAACAGATCCATCATATTCAGCGCAATGACAAGGGGCTTCCCCAGTTCCATCAGTTGGGTGGTCAAGTAAAGGTTGCGCTCCAAATTTGTCGCGTCAACGATATGGAGGATCACATCAACCCCTTTTCCTTCCAAGCAGCGGCGGCTAACCACCTCCTCCGGCGTATAAGGCGAAATGGAATAAAGGCCCGGTAGGTCGATCAAAGCCGCCCGGCTCCCCAGCCCGCGCAGCGGGCCTTCCTTTTTCTCTACCGTTACGCCGGGCCAATTACCTACCACTTGACGGCCTCCGGTCAAACGGTTGAAGAGGGTTGTCTTACCGCAGTTTGGATTTCCAGCCAGCGCGATGTGCAGCTCTCGCATCATGCTCCCCCTAGTTTTTCGATCAGGATTTCCTCTGCCTCCGAACGCCGGAGGCTTAATTCATACCCGCGTACGCGCAGGGCGACCGGGTCGCCAAACGGGGCAAGGCGCAGCAACGTTACCGTCACGCCGGGCGTGACTCCCATATCGATGATCCTACGGCGTAACGCTCCCTTTGGGCAACGAAGCCCCATCACCACACCGGATTCCCCCGGCTGCAAATCGCAAACCGTAAGCATTGTAAGCCTCCTTTACCGCTTTCGCCCCCTACATACGGAAAAACAAGCGAACCGCCAAAGCCGAGGTCAGAAAACTAACCAGATCGGCGGAAAGGGCGGCCGGGATGGTATGCCGGGTCTTTTTAATCCCCACTGCTCCAAAATAAACGGCGATGGCGTAAAATGTGGTTTCGGTAGACCCCATCATTACCGCCGCTACACGACCCGCAAAACTGTCCGGGCCGCAATCGGCAAAAATACCGTTGAGCAACGCCATGGAGCCGCTCCCCGAAACCGGACGCAGCAAGGTAAGGGGCACCACTTCGGGCGGCAGGCCCAGCGCCTGCGCCAGCGGCCTGACGGCCGCGGTAAACAGATCCAGCGCGCCCGATGCTTTGAGCATGGTAACGGCCGTAATCAACCCCACAAGCGCAGGAGCGATGGAAACGGTGGAACGCAGCCCCTCTTTTGCTCCATCCAAAAACGTATCAAACAAAGGGACCTTACGAAAAAAACCAAATAATAAAATCAGGGCGATGATGCACGGAACCAGATATACGCCGATCTTATCCATACCGGCTCCCTCCCCGCCGTTGCAGTAATTTCGCCATCGTCACCCCAAACAGCAGCGCCACCAGCGAGGTTACCCACACTGCGGGTACCACGTCGAATGGAGATGGGCTCCCGTAGCGCGCCCGCAGGATGCCCGTCATGGTAGGCAACAATTGGATAGAGGCGGTATTGATGACGACAAACATGACCATACTATTATCCGCTACCCCCGGCGTTGGGGTTTTCTTTGCCATTTCCTTCATAGCTGCAATCCCCATGGGGGTAGCCGCGTTGCCCAGACCAAGCAGGTTGGCGGTGATGTTCATGCACACCGCCTTCATAGCGGGGCTTTCCGGGGCATAAGCGGGAAAGAGGTGTTTCAGCACTGGAGAAAAGACCCGTGCCAGCATCGCCGTAATGCCTCCGCTGTCGGCAATTTTCATCAGCCCGGTCCATAGGCACATCATCCCCGCCATGCTGATAACCAACTGTATGGCGTCCGCCGCGCCGGAAAGTACTGCATCGGATAATTCCTGCATCCGACCGGTCGCAAACGCACACAAAACACTGGTAATCATTAGGATTCCCCATATAATATTCATCATTTTTGCATCACCACATTATACAGTACGATCCATCTTTTCCAAATATACCCAAAATTTTTCGGAAGCAATTGACAGGAAAAGGAAATAATAGTATAATTATTACAGACATTTCCAATTTATGACAACCGTTGAAGAAAAGGGGCGTTGAAAAGATGAAATCAACAGGTATTGTCCGCAGAGTTGACGATTTAGGTCGGGTGGTTCTTCCCATTGAATTAAGGCGTACATTAGATATCGGCGAACGGGATTCACTGGAAATCTTTGTGGAAGACAATTCTATTATTCTTAAAAAATACGAACCCGCCTGTATTTTCTGCAATGAGACAAACGACGTCGTCGTTTACAAAGGGCGTAACGTCTGTATGAACTGTATTCATGAAATGAACAAGAAATCATTCCAATAACAGCAAAAGGAGCTTTCGGACAACATGCCGAAAAGCTCCTTCTTTTTTTATCTTCCTACTTTTATCTTAAAGGGAACCGCCCAAATCCTTTAAAACAGC
Source organism: uncultured Clostridia bacterium (assembly GCA_946497265.1). Lineage (GTDB taxonomy): Bacteria > Bacillota > Clostridia > Oscillospirales > Acutalibacteraceae > CAMMKL01. Next base: position 2,259 of record CAMMKL010000149.1, read on the forward strand.
TCCGATTTCCTCCCATGTCACCTTTCGATCACAGGAACTGACCAGCTTGTGCAGAGGCATACCATACACGCTTGCCATCTTCATCTGGGCCGCGCCTTCCCCCAATTTAAAATCAGCCTGCTGTTTGTCCATTCCCACCTCTTTCATCAGCTTTTGTATGATCGGCCGGGCATGCTCGTCACAGAGCAGGTCCCCCAAGGTACTGTTGCGGTCGTAATGCTTCGGGAGGCTCACTATCCCCTCTACCTCTATACTGTCCCGGACGGCAGGCTCACGGGAGGATTGTCCCAACAGGATTTCAAATTCCCCGCTTTCCACATGCCAATCACAGATTTCGGTATTGTAATAGGAAAAAGCCCGACGATTCAGAGGGAAGGTAACCTCTGTTTCCTCCCCGGCCTCCAGAAAGACCTTACGAAATCCCTTGAGTTCTTTGTCCGGCCGGATCACCGTACTGTGGACATCCCGCACATAAAGCTGAACCACAGCCTTTCCCGCACGCGCCCCAATGTTTTTCACCCGGGCGGTAACAGTCAACGGCTCGTCTTCTCGAATTTTTTTTGCGCTAAGGCGCAGGTTGGAAATCTCAAATTCCGTATAGCTAAGGCCATGCCCAAAGGGGAACAGCACCTCGATTTCTTTTTTATCATAGTATCGGTAACCGACAAAAATCCCTTCGCGGTATTCCACCCGATCCTTTTCTCCTGGAAAATTCAGATACGAGGGATTATCACTGAGTTTTATCGGAAAGCTTTCGGCCAGATGGCCGCAGGGATTCGCTGCCCCAAACAATATATCCACCACAGCTTCTCCAACCGCCTGTCCGCCCAGGTAAGCTTCCAGCACTGCCTTTACCTGTGCGATCCACGGCATACAGACCGGCGCGCCGTTGTGCAGTACAACCACCGTGTTGGGCTGCACCCGGCACACTTCCTGAATCAGGCGGTTCTGGTTTTCCGGCAGATCCATATGGGTTCGGTCAAAGCCTTCCGATTCAAAACTATCCGGCAATCCGGCAAAAATCACCGCACAATCCGCTTCTTTTGCCACCTTAACCGCTTCGGCCAGCAATGCGCCGTCCTCGTTTTCGTTCGTCAGGGAATACGCCGGTGCATACCGAATGTTCACATCCCTTTCGGCTGCCTCCAAGGCTCCTACAACTTTACAAGCGTTTACATGGGCGCTTCCCCCACCTTGAAAGCGGGGCGTTTCGGCAAACCTGCCCAAAAAGGCGATATTCCCCTGTTTGGACAACGGCAAAAGCCCATCTTCGTTTTTGAGCAGGACGATGCTCTCCCGTTCGATTTCCCGCGCTAAGGCGTGGTGCTCCTCCATGGAAAAGACCGTTTGGGGCCGCCGTTGTTCCTGATGGCGGTTGATGAGCGTCAAAATCCGCTCTACAGCGGCATCCAGAACCTCTTCTTTTAAAGAACCGCTGCGTACAGCCTCTACGATCTGTTGATCATTTACGCCGTAGCTTGTGGGCATTTCCAGGTCTAGTCCGGCCAAAAGCCCTTTCACACGGTCGTTCACCGCGCTCCAATCGCTGACGACCATTCCATCAAATCCCCATTCTTCCCGCAGGATATCCGTTAAGACACGGCGGTCTTGCGAGACGTATTCCCCATTGAGCCGGTTATACGAACACATCACGGTCCAAGGCTTACCGCTTTGTACAGCTGTTTCAAAGCTTGCAAGGTAAATCTCCCGTAAGGTGCGCTCGTCTATTTGGGCGTCTACCGTCAGGCGGCGATGCTCCTGATTATTGGCCAAAAAATGCTTGAGGCTGGTGCCTACCCCCTGGCTTTGCACCCCTTGGATAAAGGCCGAGGCCATTTGGGAAGAAAGATAGGGGTCTTCCGAAAAGTATTCAAAATTGCGCCCACAAAGCGGGGAACGCTTGATGTTCGCACCCGGTCCTAACAGCACGGCAATCTCTTCGGCCTGGCATTCCTTCCCCAGCGCTTCTCCCATCCGATACATAAGAGCAGGGTCGAAAGAACAGGCGGTTGCACACGCCGAAGGATAACAGACCGCACGGATGCTGTCGTTGATGCCAAGGTTATCCTGCGCCTGGTTTTGCTTGCGCAGACCGTTGGGGCCGTCGCAAATCATGACCGAAGGCACTCCCAGACGCTCCACACCTTTTAAATGCCAAAAATCATCTCCTGAACAAAGCCCCGCCTTTTCTTCCAGTGTCAATTCGGCAAGGATTTTTTTTATATCCATTTATTTTCCTCCCTATCCTTTTTAATTGGTAAGACGAATCCTATTTTAGGTTGTATTATACTCCAAAAGTTTTCCAAATTCAATGCTCAGTAAACCAATTGCGGCCCCACTAAAAAAGCGTTATAATAAGAACAGGCTAAACGTAGGACAAATAGATAGGGCGGGAAACGTCTTTACGGTAAGGAGGGATCAAAATGGAAGAAGCCTTGAATCAACTATACCGTCATACGATGATTTCCTGTACCACCAGCAATACAAAACGGATCACCTTTCAGCCCGGTTACCGTTTTGGCCCCCATAGCCACAGCAGCGTAGAGGTGATCCTTTTGCTGGAAGGCAGCTGCCTGTGCACGGTAGGCAAAAAGAAAATATCCCTACGCCCGCAGCATTACCTCGTTTTTCTTTCGAATTCGCCGCACAGCTTTTATGCGGATGGAAAAGGGGACTGTACTTGTCTGCAACTGCATCTGCGGCCGGAGTATTTTTTGCAAATATTGACCAAATATATGAGTCTTACCGAACAAAAACTCTTTGACAGCGCAGAATGCCTTTGTTATCCTGCCTGTGACCGGATGGTGCGCTGCCTGAAAACGATTCTGCGGGAACAGGAAGAAAAGGCGGAACATTGGGAAGATAGCGTGGGGTTACTGTTGTGCCAGATCCTGCTTCTGATTGCACGCGACCATCACGCCGCCGTTGAGCAAAAGGAATCGGGTTACAGCCGGCCGGTAAAAGCAGCAGTGGATTACATCGCGGCGCACGCTTGCGAACGGATGACGCTGCAAGAAATCGCGGAGCATTGTTATGTTTCCCCCACCTATCTGAGCAGCCTTTTCATCCGCAGCATCCATACGCCCATCATGGAATACATTAAGGTACTTAAAGTGCGCATGGCGGCCGCGCGGCTGGCTCACGAGAATATCTCCTTTACTGCGCTCGCCCTTGACCTGGGCTTTTCCAGCGTGCAGCAATTTTCCAAAACCTTTAAAGAAATTACAGGGATGCTACCCAAAGAATTTAAAGAAAGCCTTAGGATGACGAAAGAGAAGGATGCCAGAGTGACCAAGGGCCCAACTTGCCCAAGGCTTAGAAAAAAGAAAAGAGCC
>CAMMKL010000150.1 GCA_946497265.1 uncultured Clostridia bacterium
TATAATAAGCCGGGAAAGGTGTGGTGGATTTGGAACAAAAAATCCGTTTTTGGAAAAACCGGGCGCAGTTCCGGTACTGGTATTTACTTAATCTTTTGTTGTGCGGCTTTTGCTTTATCAATCCCCTGATGGAAGCGGCAAAGATGCTGCTGTTTATTTGGTCCCTCCCGTTATTGATCCGCCTTATTTTTGTGGAGAAAGCATATACAACACTGCCGTTTCATAAAACCATCGCCCTGTTTATGACGGCGGGGTTGGCCACAATTGTGCTGCATGCGGACGGATACTTTGTGTTTAATTTCGTTTTATGGTATCATACGGGACTCTGCCTTGTGCTGCTGTATGGAGATTGCGCCCGTCGGAGCTGGAAGGAAAACAAGCCCGAGCTGATCCGTATCCTGAAAGCGGTTGTCGTGGTAATGACGGCCGCAACGGCCGCCGGCCTTTTGATCGTGTTAGTTTGTGTGCGAATTTATGCCTTGGATCGTGTGGTCGGGCTGATGGATAACCGCTACGTCGGGCTGTTTATGAACCCAAACCATGCGGCTTTTACTTCTGTAATTGCTATTATCGGCGCGCATTTCCTTTACCGGCAGGGCAAAGGGATGGGTGGCAGTTATCCGCTCCCGCTATGGCTCTTGTGGCTTTGTGCGGGGCTAAATTTGTTGGCCGTTTTGCTTTCCGATTCCAACGCCTCCTTGTTGTTGCTTTTGGGTTATGTAGCGGTTCAGTTCTTTTTTAAGGCATTCCCACGTGGGCTTTCTCTGGGTAAAGGAGTGGTAAACGCCCTTTGCCTTTTGCTGGCCTGCATAACGTTGGCGCTAGGCACTTTGGGCGGACGGATGCTTGTGCAAAAAGGAGTGGGCGCGCTGATAAGCGGCAGACAGCAGGTTGTCATTGGAGATACCATCAACCCTACCGTATTACCGGATGAAAATGGGGAATTAAACAACAAACCGATAGCGGGCGGCGTAGGGGAAGTGGAAATCGGCCGGACAGAGCCGACCAACGGGGGCGACGTTACCAGCGGCAGGATCGATTCCCTGAAAAAAGCCGTACAGGTATTTTTGCACTATCCGGTGTTTGGGGTTGGGTACTGCAATATCGTTTCTTACAGCGAGCGTCTGCTTCCGGAACCGTTGTTGTTTGCAGATATTCATAACGGTTATATGACCATTTTGGTTTCGCAGGGGGCGGTTGGATTTCTTTTCTTCCTTGTGTTTTTTGTGGGGCAGTTTGTGCTGCTTTTACGCAATGCATTCCGCAAAAGGGAAAAAAACGCCCTGCTTTTGTTAGCGTTTTTACTTTCCTATTGCGTTTTTAGCTTACTGGAAATCGCGCTGTTGCTGTATATCAACTATCCGGTGGTGATCTTTTGGGGGCTTTTGGGATTTGCCGCGTCGCAGGCGCGTTGTACGGATGTGCAGGAAACGCCCTTGGCCCGAAACGGCAAGGAGGGCAGGTTACAAAAGATTAACGAATAATTGTATATTTTCATAAGGCAAAGCCGGCACTTTCTCCACGATAGGAAATCGCCGGCTTGCTGCGTGCGTATGTTCCGCTAAAGAACGGATCTTGCCGCCGACCGAGTGAATATATCACCTATGCCGATAGGTATAAACCGTAAACCGGAGAAATCAATGACGGAATAGTGTGGTGGCAGCTATTTTCACACTCTGTCGAAGTTGGAAAACAACTCATTTTATATCTTTCCTATTGACTGTCCTGAAGAAGTCTGATATTATAAATATACAGAAAAGCGGTGTAGGGAATGTGTCCCCGCACCGCTCGTTTTTTCCAGATGCCATGCTCGGATGTAAGTAAAGAGTTAAGCGAAGAAAAATCAGTAAAATGAAGGAATACTGGTTTTGCGGGTTTTTAGCAATCTATTTAAAAAACAAATTTTAGAGGTGTATGCAGACCCAAATCAGTGAGAAAAGCTTTTTCCCTCTAAGCTATTGCAAAAATTCCCCAATATAAATAGTATAAATATAGGATTATTGATTGTGCAAACGGTTTTATAGTTTTCAAGCTGTCAGCCAAATAGCTGGCGTAAAAAATCAATCGAAATGGGGATGGGTACCATGAACCAACGGGAGAAAAAGATCCTGCTATGGTTTGATATGTGGCGGAAAAAAACGGATCTGGGGATTGCCGATATTTTTACAGAAAATGCGATATATATAGAAAGCTGGGGGCCGGAATACCACGGTGCCGCAAAAATCAAACACTGGTTTGAGGAGTGGAATACGCGTGGAACAGTCCTTGTGTGGGAGATCAAGCAGTTTTTCCATTCAGAAGACCAGACGGTTGTAGAATGGTATTTTAAGAACGAAATGCATACAGGAAAGGTGGAAGCCTTCGACGGGATGTCGCTTATCCGATGGTCAAAGGAAGATAGAATCGAATTCCTCAAGGAGTTTGGCTGTAACAGCAGCCGCTATGACCCATACCAGAATGGAGGCTCCCCTTGTTTTCGGAAAGAGTCTGCCATGTGGTTTTAGGAGGGGCTAATATCAAATGTAAGGGAAAAATATCTGGGCTGTTTTATGCAACCATGATAGGTGTTGCCGCGTTGCTTATACCTATTTTATCATGGTATTTTCCGATACCAAAGGTTATTGCGCTGACGAACAGTTCGTTGGCTATGGTTGCCTTGGAATTATTTTCATCCCTATCGCGTTCTATAGTTATGTGGAGCTTCAAAATGAAACAACATTCATTCTATTTGGTTCTATAAAGAAAAATAGCATATGGCGAGATAGTTGTTCTCTCAACAACAAATAAATTCTCAGTCTTTACTTGGCACATCTTTTAATAGAATTGAAGTGCAAGGGCCAAAAGGTAGGTTTTTCCATGAAATGGAGGATACCGACCTAACATTACTATTTGCTAATTGTGTATGTACATTAACATAACAATAGAAGGGATACAGGGGGGAACATGTTTCCAAGGATCTATCCTTGTAGCCTTGCTCAGAATAAAAGATCTGCGGCTTATCCCGACCAATCAATAATTATAAAAGAGGGTTATAAACTCCTTACAGCTGCGATGGAACGCAATCACAGTCAACAGTGTTTATTTAGGCATGATAAAAAGCAAGAAAGGAGAGTTTGATTTCACTGGCTTTTGCTATGTGTATATCATTATAAGAACCATATGGAAAACAAACAGTGGAAATATAAAGTCGGTGGCAGGGCGCAGGGGCTAATCCCATCCTTGCTTTTGTTTGCTGTTTTCGGCGGCGTTACCATTTATTTGCATCTCATCCATCATGGTGCATTTTTGTTTGGCCTATTGTTAACCGCCATTATGCTTATTCTGATCATCCTATCTATCTTTAGAGGAATATTTGTGAAGGTTTTGCTTGGGGAAGACGGCTTCTATCACCAGACTAAGCCGGGGAACGGCCGGTATTACCGATATTCTGAAATCAAAGAAGTATGGCAGAACGAAGGAAAGGAACTCAACGGAGCAACAGGCTATTTTTGCAGCTACGAAACATACGAAGGAAAAACCGTAAAATTTCCGTTTCTTCCATTGGAATCAGAAGGAATAGACTATTTCATTGAACGCGTTCAGGAATGCGGCATCCAAAACGTTTCTGCCGATATAAATGACACAGCAAAAGAGTACACGATTGACGGGAAAACATATGGCAAAACAGCGATTATAGCCTCGCTTGTATTGCTGGTTCTTTTTCTCGCCTTGACAGTTCCGGCAATGCTTCAAATAAGGCAGAAGGGCGTCACAGGCTCCATAGGCTTTGGAAGGATCGATTTTTTTGTTTGGACAGGGATTTTGGCGATCGGGGCCATATTTATCCTATTAGTACTTCGTTACTGTTGCTTTAAGGTACAGATCGGCAGTACGGGATTTTATTTTCGCTCCACCCCATTTAACGGAAGATATTATTCATATGGAGATATTAAAAGCTGTAAAATCGAAAAGAAAGTATACCGCCGCCGCGATCTTTCAGGCAGGGGGGCGGTATCGAACCACAGACTTTATTATTACTATTTTATCTTTACCGACCAAAACGGTAAAACAATAAAATTCCAGTTTCAAAAACCAATCTCCGGTCACGAGGTCGAAATAATACTGAAAGAACGGATAGAACGGCAAAATGAACGGCTTAGGGGGTGAAGAAGTGACGTTAAAATTAACGGATGTGCAGGAGATTCGGCGCAATGAGGACCGAATCTTTCATGAAGTCTGTGAGATAGTGCAAAAGCTCAAACAAAAACACCCAACCGTCGGGTATGTGGTGCGTTTAGAACGTTCTGTAGATGAAATCGGGTTGGACAGCGAGCCGCCAAGCCGTTATTCCGCTTGGATATTTGTTTCTTTGAATCGGAACAGAACGATTTTGGAGAGCGGAAAAGATTCGGGGGAGTGGCCGGGTGCTTGCGAGGAGGTTATTCGGGTAAAAAGCTTTTTTGGGAAAAACAAAAAGCTGATAATTTCCGATGATTACCAAGGGATGCTGGCAACAGAGTTAAAGACGGTTACCGACGATTATGAAGCGAGCCCCTTGACCTATGTTGAGAACAAAGAGGCATCGACTGAGATTTTGGCAAAGGCTTGCCGCGTAGAGTGGATCGACTAACGGTAGATAGAAAAAACGAATAAGAAAAAGGGGACGCACAAAATCCGTTTTAGCGTCCCCTTTATGCTTGTCCCAAAAGGGCTCCGACTGTCGAATGAGGAAGCCTTCATAAAGCGGCAGGCGACGGAGTTCCTCGCTAGGGTTCCTCCAATAAAACCTATCGCCTCCTTGGGTTTCCCTCCTGAACCTTGGAAGTCTCAGGATTTCGTTCCCTGTGGGGAGCGGCCAAAGGCGCTGTCATTGGAATGCGCGCCTTTTGAAAAAGACGGGATAACCCCTTTTTCATAATAAGTTTTTCTACAACTGTGGATGGAGGCCTTTTCGTACTTGAGCTTAAGAAGACTGTAAAGGAGGCGAAGAATCGGATTGTGATCACATATAGGAGTTTGAAGGAAATAGCGCAGGAAGACCGTCTGCTGAGAAATATAAAAACAGCTAACGATTTAAAAAAGAGATATGGCTTTGTGCAAGATTTGTATTGTGGGGACGTGATTCTATAAAATGGTCTTAATCCCACTCATAAAACCTTCGTTGTGACAGTCCCATTATATGAAGCGGCGTAGGTTGTCTATTTTCTTTTTTGTGATGTTTCTGATGTACAAGAACATAAAGGGGCGCAGCCAAACCAGCATTTTCAAGCGAAAGCGGCTCCATGTTAATTTTCGTTGCTTGTATGAAACATAGCCTTTTTGTATAATTTAAATATACTTGCATACTTGGCGCAAAAGAAAAGGGCGTGAATAATATGATTGGCACAAATATCAGACATTACCGAAAAGCGAAAGGGTTAAGCCAAGAAGAAATGGCCGTGAAACTAAATGTTGTAAGGCAGACCGTTTCCAAGTGGGAAAATGGGGTATCTCAAAGTTAAAGATACCACACCAATCCCACGCTGACTTTTGCTCAACCGATACAGCCGGAGGGCTGGATAACAAG
>CAMMKL010000151.1 GCA_946497265.1 uncultured Clostridia bacterium
GTGGGTGACAGCTGAAAGCCGGAGGGGGAATATGAAAATTAGTTCGATCAAATATCTTGCCAAGGAAGGCATTCGGAATGTTTGGAGCAACCGCATGATGTCCATTGCTTCTGTCGGCGTATTGGTTTCCTGCCTGCTGCTGACCGGGGCGGCTATGCTGTTTTCGGTCAATGTCAGCGGTATTATGAAGGACATAGAGCAGGAAAATTCTTTTAAAGTGTACCTAGAGCCCCGCGTTGTTTCGACGTTAGAGGCGATTGAAATCGGCGATGAGATCCAGCAGCTTCCCAATGTTGCGGACAATGCGGAATTTGTTTCCGCGGAAGAAGGTCTGGAGCAGTTCAAAGACGTGCTGGGGGATGTTTACGGTGAACTGGAGGAAGGGGAAGATTTCCTGCCCCACTGTTGGATTATCACCATGGAAGACCTTTCTAAATATGATGAGACAAAAGCCCAGATTGAAGCCATTGACGGCGTTGCCGAAATGAGCGACCACCGTGACACGGTTCAAACCCTTAACCAGCTTAACCAACTGGTGGGCACCGCTGGATTTTGGATTGTGCTTATTTTAAGTATTGTCTCCCTCTTTATTATTGCAAATACCGTCCGCGTGACCATGTTTGCCCGCCGGAAAGAGATTAGCATTATGAAGGCGGTCGGTGCGACCAATTGGTTTATCCGCATCCCCTTCATCATCGAAGGTATGCTTATCGGTTTGCTTTCCGCCCTTTTGGCCACCGTGTTGTTGGATCTTCTCTATCAAGGGGCCATTTCTGCGGTCAATGGTTTGTTCCCCTTCTTTGCATTCATTCCCTTCAGCCAGTTTTTCTGGCCGATCCTTCTCAGTTTTGTGGTTGCGGGCATGGTGTTCGGCGCATTGGGCGGCATCATTTCCATTAGCAAGTATCTCAGAAAAGAAGGAGGTAATCTTCTTGAATGGTAAAAAAAGAAACCGTATTGCCAAATGTGCGGTGGCATTGGTTCTTGCGTTCAGTTTGATTGCGGCCCCATCTTATCAGCCTGTTGCCGGCGCTTCGGATCTTTCCGGACGCCAGGAAGATCTGAAAAGACAGAAGGAAGAAGCCCAGGCCGCACTGGAAGAAGCGCGCAAAAAAACAGAAGATCAGCAGGCTCAGAAAGATGCTATTGATGAAAATATCCGCATCGTGCAGGAGCAGATTGACGCCAACAACGAACAGCTTGACCTGCTGGATGGACAGATTCGGGAAAAAGAGGAACAGATCTCCGGCAAACAAGCGGAGATTGACCAGAAGTTTGACACCCTTAAGCAACGCCTGTGTGAGATTTACATGGCGGGCGATACCTCTACCTTAGAGATTATTTTGGGCGCCAAAAGCTTTTCCGACCTTTTGGATAAGGCGGAGATGATCAAATATATCAGCCAGCACGACAGCGAATTGATTAACGGGCTGCGCGAAAGCCTGGCTGGAATACAGGCGGAAAAAGACAGCATTGAAGCCGACCGTGCCCAGGTAGAAGAGAAGAAAAAAGAACTGGACAGCCAGCGTGCCGAACTGGATGCGCTGCTGGCGGAAAGCAACGCCCTTTTGGAACAGCTCCAGGGGGAACAGCAGGCGGCACAGGATAATTTAGATGAAACCGATAGCGAGTTGCAACAGATCGAGAGGGAGATTCAGCAATACTATGCCGAACAACCGTCTTCCTCCGGCGGCAGTGTAGGAGATATTACCATTGGCGCGGGCGGGCTTGTCTGGCCGACCCCGGGCTTCCACTACCTCTCTTCTTATTGGGGAGATGGCAGAAACCATGGCGCGATTGACATCGCCGGCGGCGGCATATATGGAACCCCCGTGGTTTCAGCGGCGTCGGGCACCGTGATCAAAGCGTATTCCGGAGGCTGGGGAGGCGGTTACGGCAACCATGTGATGATAGACCACGGCAACGGTATGATGACGGTATACGCCCATCTGAGCAGCGTAGGCGTCAGCACAGGGCAGTCGGTTAGCGCGGGGCAGGTCATTGGGCGCGTCGGCAATACCGGGCAATCCACCGGCCCCCATCTTCATTTCGAAGTACGGATCAACGGTGTAAAGCAAAACCCGTTGAACTGGTACTAACCATGTAAAGCGACAAAAAAAACAGGGTTATGTTAGGGCGTGTGCAGGCGATATGCGGCACACGCCCTTGATAAAATGACGCGGGTATGTAAACAAGGTGGGGCATGTGGGCAAAAAAGCTATCTCATTGGCGTTACCGTCGCCTTAATGGCGGTCACGGCGGCCGTTGCCTTTACCTTAAGCTATCAATTTGCGATGCAGCGGTTCAATGACACCATGGTAAATGTAAACGAACGGCAGGCAATGTATGGCAAATTATCCGAAGTGAAGTGTGCGCCAAAACTACCTGGGTGAAATTGACGAGGAAGCCCTTGCCGACAGCATCTGTAGCGGTTACCTATCCGGTTACAGGATGGCCGGGGACATTATCTGGATGCGCAGGCATACAGGGAGTATGCCGACAGAGAAAACCAAAAGGCGATCAGGATTGGAATACAGACCGTACAAGATAATAAAGGCAATTTGGAAGTGATAGGCGTCGTCCCGGGCGATCCGGTTGAGAAAAGCGGTATTTTGAAGGGCGGCCTCATCACCAAGGTAGATGTAAGGTTGATCGGCTATCAGGCAGCTTTGTCGCGCCTGGATGCCGAAGCGGGCGAAATTTACAGTTTGGAAATTGTCCGGCGTACCGAAGGGCAGGCGCAAGGAGAGCTTGTGACCACCCGGTTGGAGGTGGCACATGAGGAATATCAGGATGTCACGGTGGAAGCCTATCCTCTGGGTGGGCTTGGGTACCTTTCTATCCTTTCTTTTACGGAAGATACGGAACCACAATTTCTGGAAGCGGTGGAGTCCCTGAAAGGACAGGGGGCTTCCGGGCGATTTTGGATTTGCGAGGCAATGCGGTCGGCCGTGCGGAAGACGCCGCTAAGGTATTGAACCACCTCTTGCCGGCCGGCAACATGATAGGGACGGTTGATAAAAATGGGGAAGAAGTGTTTTTATACCAATCGGATGCCACGGCATTGGATTTGCCCCTTTGCATATTGGTAAACAGCGCAGCCTCCGGCGCGAGCGAGCTGGTTGCTTCGGTATGGTAAAGCTGAAATTATCGGGGAGAAAACGGCTGGGGAGGGTACACTTGACAAGGTGTTCTCACTTTCGGATGGATCAGCGGTTATTTTCCCAATTGCCTATTATATCACGCCCCAAAGCGGGCCTTTACCGGTGTGGGCATCGAACCGGCCAGGCCAATCCCCATGTCTGAGGGGATTTGGATAGGAGGGCTTTGCCTAAAGCAAACGACCCCCAACTGCAGGCGGCGATTACTGCGTTGGGCGGAGCGAACACCAGATCCGGAAGGATCAGAGTGAAGAATCCGCTTCTGAGGTAGCAGAGGCTCAGCAGTAGCACACCACCCTTTTTTCGGGAATCCGACGTTTGTTAGCTTGACATCGCTATGCCGGATGCTTATAATACTAGTATTCTCTAAAAAGTAATCACGGAAAGGTGGTAAACGATACATGGCAAAACCTATCCTTTTGACCGACGAAGGCCTAAAAAAGCTGGAAGAAGAGCTGGAAATGTTAAAAACGGTCCGGCGAAAAGAAATTGCGGAAAAAATTAAGGTGGCCCTTTCTTTTGGTGACCTTTCGGAAAACAGCGAATACGACGAGGCCAAAAATGACCAGGCAATGACCGAAGCGAGAATTGCCGATATTGAGAGCATGCTCAAAAATGTAAAACTGATCGACGAAGAGGAGCTTACGACGGAGATTATCCATATTGGCTCCAAGGTTCGCGTAAACGATGTCGAATTCGACGAGGTGTGCGACTATCAAATTGTAGGTTCCAGCGAAGCAGATCCGGCCAACGGCCGTATTTCGGATGAATCCCCGGTAGGCAAGAGCCTGTTAGGGCATAAGATAGGCGACCGTGTCGAGGTGGAAACCCCAGGCGGCGTCGTTTTGTATGAGGTGTTGGAAATCGCCAAGTAATGAATGGATACGGGCAGGAGTAACCAAAAAGCAGGTTGTTCTGTCCGTGTTTTATTGCTGGAATAGAAAAGAGGAATGGGGGAGGCAACTCCTCTGAAAAACAGAATATACTAAGTTCAGGAGTTGACAAGATGAGTGACCAGGTAGAAAAGAAGGTAGCCCCTCAAGAAGAAGAGCAGGATTTAAACGAGCTGATGCAAATCCGCCGCGAAAAACTGGCGCGTCTGCAAAAGGCAGGGAAAGACCCTTATGAGATCACAACAAGTTCACCGACTATCCATGCCGCAGATATAGTAGCGCGGTTTGAAGAGCTGGAAGGCAAGGATGTATGCATTGCCGGCCGGATTATGAGCTGGCGCGATATGGGCAAGGCGAGCTTTATTGATATCCACGACCGCACCGGGCGTATACAGGTATATCTGCGCATCAATGATTTGGGCGAGGAAGTATACAAAGGCTTTTCGGATTGGGACATCGGTGATATAGCCGAAGTAAAAGGGTTTGTATTCCGTACGCGCCGAGGGGAGATTTCGGTGCATGCAAAGGAGATCACCCTCTTAAGCAAATCGCTTTTGCCTTTGCCAAATAAATTCAAGGGCCTGACCAACACCGACTTGCGCTACCGTCAGCGTTATGTAGATCTGATTATGAACCCGGAAGTAAAAGACGCTTTCATTAAGCGCAGCATGATCATCAAATCGATACGAGAGTATTTGGATAACCTGGGGTTTGTAGAGGTGGAAACCCCCGTGCTTAATACCATACCCGGCGGTGCGGCGGCACGGCCCTTTATTACCCACCACAATACGTTGGATATTGACCTGTATCTGCGCATAGCGCCGGAATTGTACCTTAAGCGCCTGATTGTGGGCGGTATGGAACGTGTCTATGAAATTGGCCGTCTTTTCCGTAATGAGGGGATGGACGTCAAGCACAATCCGGAATTTACCACCATCGAGCTGTATCAGGCGTATACGGATTATCAAGGTATGATGGAGCTGACCGAACAGCTGATCAACAACGCTACCAAGCGGGTTTGCGGCAGCGAGCAGGTCACCTATCAGGGCGAAGAGATCGACCTTTCCCTGCCTTTTAAGCGTATGTCTATGCTGGAGGCAGTTAAGGAGTACACCGGCGTCGATTTTGCGGAATTTGTAGGTGATGATAAAAAAGCCCATGAGATCGCCAAGGAACTGCATCTCGAGGCAAAGCCGACCCATGCTTGGGGCGATATCCTAAACCTGGCCTTTGAAGAAAAGGTGGAGGAAAATCTGGTGCAGCCGACTTTTATCTATGATTATCCGGTAGAAGTGTCCCCATTGACCAAACGAAAGAAGAGTATGCCTCAGCTTACCGAGCGGTTTGAGCTTTTTGCCACCCGTCGGGAATTTGCCAATGCTTATTCGGAACTCAACGATCCCATTGACCAGCGTGAGCGTTTTCTGCGCCAGGTTGCCCTTCGTGAAGCCGGCGACGACGAAGTCAACATG
>CAMMKL010000152.1 GCA_946497265.1 uncultured Clostridia bacterium
GGAATCCATCTCTTTTATTGCCCGGATACTGCTTTGCAATATGATGTCCCTTTTACAGTAGGCCATCCCATTGCAAAGCAGTATCTTCAGAATAAAACGCGCCCGGGAATATTGGCTCCCGGGCGCACTTTAAGCTTTTTATTTAGCGGCAGAAGCCTTTTCCACAAGGCTCTTGAAAGCAGCGGGGTCGGCAATTGCAATCTCGGAAAGCATCTTGCGGTTGAGCTCAATACCGGACTTTTTCAATCCGTTCATAAAGCTGGAGTAGTTCACACCGTTTGCACGGCAGGCGGCGGAAATACGGGTAATCCAGAGGCGGCGGAAATCGCGCTTTCTCTGCTTGCGGCCGATGTAGGCATAATTACCGGATTTCATAACAGCCTGTTTGGCCATCTTAAAATGCTTGCTCTTTGCACCATAATAGCCCTTAGCAAGCTTTAATACCTTTTTTCTTCTCTTGCGGGTCATCAACGCGCCTTTAATACGTGCCATATCTATTTACCTCCAAATAATGGTTGATTTTATCGTCCAAACAACGCCTTATTTATAAGGGATCAGTCTCTTGACCTGTGCTACATTGGTCTTATCAGCTACTGTTGTACCGCGCAGCGCTCTTTTGGACTTGCGGGTTTTCCCATGGCCGTTCAGCAGGTGGGATTTGTTGGCATGGGCGCGGATGACCTTTCCGTTCTTAGAAAGCTTAAAGCGCTTTTTCGCACCGCTGTGAGTCTTAATTTTAGGCATAGTATTGCTCCTCCTTAAAATTACTTAGTGGGTTTGGGTGCAAGGAACATCAGCATATTTCGGCCTTCCAGCTTAGCCGGCTTCTCCACCTGGGCAAACTCGGCGCAGGCCTCGGCAAAGCGCTTCATCGTAGCATAGCCGATTTCGGGGTGGCCCATCTCACGCCCACGGAAACGGATGGATACCTTCACCTTATTCCCGCTTTCAATAAAACGGCGCGCATGGCCCAGCTTGGTATTGAAATCGTGAACGTCGATATTGAGAGAAAGGCGGATTTCCTTCAGCTCTACAATGCGCTGATTTTTTCTGGCTTCCTTTTCGCGTTTTGCCTGTTCAAAACGGTATTTGCCGTAATCCATGATCTTGCAAACCGGCGGGGTTGCTTGCGGAGAAATCTTCACAAGGTCAAGATTTTTTTCTGCCGCCAGGTCCAAAGCCTGATTTGCAGACATGATTCCCAACTGCACGCCATCGGGGCCGATGATTCTCAGTTCCCGGTCGCGGATTTCTTCGTTGATCTGTAGTTCCTTGTTGCTAATGGTTAAGCACCTCCAAAACACCTAGCTGTTAAAATTAAAAACGCAGACAGAACACCATGTCTGTCCGCGCATCAATACACATACCTTTCCCCTTGTAAAGGGGAACCTCTGTTATTGACCCGTGCCGGACGTCACCCCACAGGTGAGAACAAATTGCGTTCTGCTTTGTTTTACTCAATCATTATAGGAGCTATCCTCCGGTTTGTCAAGCTTTTTACGTATTTTTTGAAAGCTATTTGCAGAAATGAAACAGGCAAAAAACTTAATCTAAGAGCCCTTCGGTGCAAATGTGACATTAGGCAGAACCGGCTTTCGCATAGGAATAGAATGTAATAATGCATGACATCTCGGCAAACTTGAATGGATTTGGCAGTCTATCCCGTCGGCTGGAAGCACAGCAAAAAACGGCCGGAATGAAAAGATGAAAATTGCCCAACCAGTTTCCTATTTTACATAACGCCCCCGTCCAAACCAAGCGAATGGAAAGCATCCGAAATCGTTCGGCGCTGCCCGTAAAACTTACATCCGGAAATACCCGGATTTTCAATAATATAACTTTTTAAATTTTTTTAAAAAACGTATTGACATTTAAATGAAACTTGGTATAATAAATAGCGTTCCCTCTGAGAAAAGAGGCGCAGCATTGCGGAATTGTGTAAGGGTAGCACAGCAGACTCTGACTCTGTTTGTCTGGGTTCGAATCCTAGTTCCGCAGCCAAATACCCCTGCTGCATGCGGGGGTATCATTTTCGAGGTGTGGCTCAGTTTGGTAGAGCGCTACGTTCGGGACGTAGAGGTCGTGAGTTCGAATCTCGTCACCTCGACCATTTAAAAACCGTTGTCCTTTTGGGCAACGGTTTTTCTTTTTGCTACACACCATATACAAATTAGAAAAGACTAGACCCTCTATGCTGGATTTATTCCACTGTTACATAAGGTTCCAGGTTTTCAAAAATTTTTTCTCCGATCCCTTCGATTTCCATAAGCTCTTCCACTTGTTCAAAAGCGCCGTGATTTTCACGGTAATCAAGGATCCTCTGTGCAATCGCCGGGCCTACTCCCGGCAGGGTATCCAACTCTTCCGCATCCGCAGTATTCAGATGGACTTTTAAAGAGGCCGGAATGGGTTGCGGTTCGTATTCCTCCCCTGTCGCCTCGTCCTCCACGGCCTGTGTTTCCTCTGAATTGGTAGAAGCGGAAGAAGGATCTATATATACAATCGTGGGTTCGTCAAGCCCCGGCGCATAAAAAGCATTATAGCCAATGATTGCAGCACACAAAAGGAGCGCTGCCGCAATCAAAACGCGTTCATAAATGCTCTGTTGTTCCACTGGTTTTCCCTCCCTGCATCCATCTGGGCGCTACCGGTAATGGGGACTCATTCTGTCCAAAAGCGGCGTGTTGGAGTCTAAGTTATCCCTTAAAAATGAGGGCTTTGCCCTGAACCATTTCTTTGTTCCAAATATTCCACCAAATCCGCCAACGCTCCATTTTCGCACCCACAGACCAGAAGATCCGCCTGCGCCCGGATTTCCTTTGGGGCGTTCGCCGGTACGACGGCGGTTCCCGCCGTATGCAGCAGTTCCAGATCGTTGTAATAATCCCCAACCGCATAGGTGTTTTCAAGAGGAATTTCCAATATAGCTGCGAGCTTTCGCAGCGCGCGGCCTTTGTCTGCTTCGCTTGGAAGCATCTCAAAATAGTATTCACAGGAAGGCACATATCGCACGCCGGGATGCGCTTCTTCCTCCGCAAAACGTTGCATCTCCGGCATCAGGGCAGGGTCGTCCAACGCAAAAAACGTCTTGTACCACTTTCCCCGCACCTCTTCCAGGGGGCAAAACCGATAGGAAAGGCCCTCGTGCTCCACATGGCGCAGCACACGGCTGTTTTGGCTGATCATATGGATGCCCTGTTCGGTACACACCTCCACGCCCACTTGGGGAAAAGCTCTATGAAACCTTGTGATGTACTCCCCAGCGCACTCCGGCAGGGGGTGGTCCCAAAGGATCCGGCCGGTGGAATATTCATAGATCATGCTTCCATTGAGCACAATGCTGGGTGCATTTGGATGGACGATTCCCGCGTAACGGCGGGCGGAATCAATCGCCCTGCCCGTGGCAAGCGCAAAACGCCCGCCCAACCGGCAAAAGCGGGCAATGGCATCCAGGTTACGCTGTGGGATAAAAAAGCCCGGCGCTATCAACGTACCGTCCAAATCCGAAACGATCAGCGTTTGTTCAAAAGGCAGCGGCATATTCCTTTTCCTTTCTTCTTTAAAGACTTTGCTGCGGCGGATAGGCTCCCCCGGAGATCTTTCGGAGGAATTGCGTAAAATAAAGAGGCAGCGGGCTTTCAAATTCCAGGTAGCGCCCGTCGCGCGGATGCAAAAAGCCAATTTTGCGCGCGTGCAGGCATTGGCCATGCAGTCCGGGGGCAGGCTTTTTGGGGCCGTATACCGGATCTCCCGCCACAGGATGCCCAAGATAAGCCATATGCACACGTATTTGGTGGGTACGGCCGGTTTCCAGCCGCAGGCGGATATGGGTATAATTTTCATAGCAGGCTAACACCCGATAATGTGTGACCGCCCTGCGGGAATTCCGCTCGGTTACCGCCATCCGTTTCCGGTCGCTCGGGTGGCGGCCGATGGGGGCATCTACCGTACCTTCCGCCTGCTTCAGCCGGCCGTGCACCACGGCCTCGTATTCGCGCGTAAAGCTGTGCTCTTTGATTTGTTCGGCCAGCAGCCGATGAGCAAAGTCATTTTTCGCCACAATCAGAAGCCCGCTGGTATCCTTATCAATCCGATGCACGATACCGGGACGAATCACCCCGTTGATGCCCGAGAGGCTATCCCCACAATGGGCCAGCAGAGCGTTCACCAGGGTGCCCGTGTAATTCCCCGCTGCCGGATGCACCACCATGCCGCGCGGTTTGTCAACCACCAAGAGATCCTCGTCCTCATAAACAATGGTTAAGGGAATATCCTCCGCCTCCACCGTCAGGGCGACCGGTTCCGGAAACGTCACCGAAACGGCGTCTCCGGCTTTGGGACGCGAATTTTTCCCGGCTTTTTCTCCATTGAGCAAGACGTTTCCCTGTTCCAGCAGTTTCTGGGCTGCCGAACGGGTCAGCACTTGCGGAAAACGCTTTGCAAGCAGCTTATCCAGCCTTTGCCCGGCCTCCTCCTCGGTCAGAAGAAAGCGTTCCATATTATTCACCCGGTTCACCGCTTTCGGATCGGGCGTTCTGTTTTTTCGCCGATTTCTTTTTCCCGTCTTCCTTGGCCATCGGCGAGAAAAAGAGGATATAAATCACCAGCAGCACCGCGCCGATGGTAATGCAGTAATCGGCAAAGTTACATACCGGCGGAAAAAAGGAAAGCTGCAAATAGTCCACCACATACCCCAAAAACACACGATCAATGAGGTTTCCAACCCCACCGCCTATAATCAGCGCGGCGGAAGCAATGAAAAGCTTATCCTGTACCTTTTTGGCAAACAAAATATAGAGAAACACCGCAAGCAGCAATGCAGTCCCTACAATAAAAATCCAGCGCAGCTCCTGCAATACGCCAAACGCCGCGCCTCGATTTTCTACATAAACAAGGTCTAATAAATGTGGGATGGCAGTGACCGAACCGGCCCCCGGCAGGAACTGCGCTGCCATATACTTCAACAGCTGATCAATAATCACAATGCCGCCTGCAATAAAAAGGCATAAAATCGCCAAAAGAATCTTCCTTTCTGTTTATAGAGCAATTTCCCCGATTAAATTTATTCAGATTCATCCTAGCAAAATAGGGGTTCAACTTCTTGAACCCCTATGGAAAAAGCACTTATCTTATTTCACAACATCAGCGCAGCGGCTGCACAAAGTGGGATGTACCGAATTGGAGCCAACCGTATCGCTGTAAACCCAGCAGCGGCTGCACTTCTCGCCTTGCGCATGGGTTACTGTTACGGAGAGGCCTTCCACCGCTTCGCCTTTTACTTGTCCCTGGTCGTCCGCAAAAACCGAAACATGCGAAACGATAAAGGCAGTCTTTAATTCATCCTCTACCGATTTCACAAAATCATACAGCTCGCCGCTGCAATGCAGCTCAACGCTGGCTTCCAGTGATTTCCCAATCACTTTATCTTTTCTGGCATGCTCCAGAACCTTCTGC
>CAMMKL010000153.1 GCA_946497265.1 uncultured Clostridia bacterium
TGCAGATTCAAACGCATGGAAGCTATCGGAGTTTTAATCTGATGCGCCCATACAGTATAGTAATCTATCATTTCGGTATATCGGATGTTCATCTGATTCTCTATCTTTCTCTGTTCTTCACGCAGAATATGGATAATCTGCTGATAATCAGCGTCATCTATCGTATCGCATTGAGGAAAACCTTCCATAACAGAAGCAGACAATTTTTGCAGCCGGGACAGGCATTGATGTTTGTGATAGGCTTTCTGCATATCATACAACAAAAAACAGATGCCAATCAAAACACAAAGACCTGTTGGGTAAAGCACAGCGCCGATTGGCAAATGGTATAATAAAAACACACACAAAAATATTGTGGAAAATAGAAAAAAAACAAACAATCCAGTCCGCCGTTGTTTAAGATAAGAAAGAAAAAAACGCATGCCTATCTCCTCATTCAATCAAATACCCAACGCCAAACTTTGTGGAAATAAATGATTGAAGGCCAATTGACTCTAACTTCTTTCGTAGACGGTTTACGTTCACTGTCAACGTATTTTCATCTATAAAGCTGTCTGTTTCCCATAAACGTTCCATCAAACGCTCGCGGCTTACGATTTTCCCCTTATTCTCCATTAAAGCAAGCAAAATACGGTATTCATTTTTTGTTAAAGATATTTTTTGGTTCTGAAAGCTTAATGTGCTGTCTCCTGTATTTAAGATGGCTCCCCGATGCTCAAAGATTGGAACAGACTTTCCAAAGTCATATGCCCTACGTAGCATAGCCTGTATTTTTGCAATAAAAACACTTTGATCGAATGGCTTTGCAATAAAATCATCCGCTCCCATGTTCATTGCCATCACCATATTCATATTATCGGATGCAGATGAAATAAAAAGAATCGGCACTTTAGATATCTTCCGTATTTCACCGCACCAATAATACCCATTAAAAAAGGGCAATGAAATATCCAACAACACCAAATGAGGTTCACTGACAGCAAATTCAGCTAAAACATTGCGAAAATTTTGAACACAAACCGCTTCAAGCCCCCACGCTTCTATCTGAACTTTCATTGCCTGTGCAATCCCACGATCATCTTCCACAATCAAAATACGGTACACCGACGCTTTTCTCCCCTTTCTAATGCTTATGAAACGCCGAATACCTGTTTTGCAATATCAACCGATTCTTTTGCGTCCTTTGCGTAAAAATCCGCGCCGATCTGCCGGGCATATTCCGGTGTAAGCACCGCGCCCCCGCAAAGGACTTTACAGGGTACATTGCGTTCATGCAGTAACGCAATGGTATCTGCCATACTTTTAAGTGTTGTGGTCATTAGGGCACTTAAGCCTACAAGTGGTACGCTCAATCTCAATGCCGTATCTACAATGTGTTCTGGATCTACATCTTTCCCAAGATCGATTACTGTAAAACCGTAGTTTTCAAGCAAAACCTTTACAATATTTTTCCCGATATCATGAATATCGCCCTTTACTGTAGCCAAAATAATTTTTCCTCTGCTGACAGAGGCGCCGCCAGAAGCAGCAATTTTTGTTTTAATCACATCAAAGGCAGCCTGAGCCGCCGTTGCACACTGTATCAGCTGTGGTAAAAAAAGTTTTCCTTTTTCAAACAAAACACCCGCTTCATCAAGCGGCGGTATCAACATCGTATTGATGACTTCCATCGGTTCGCACGATTCAAGCAAAAAAGCAGCAATTTTTGCCGCTTCATCCTTTAAACCATTTTTTACCGCTTCAAACAGTGTCATTTTGTTGGATTGGGCTACAGGTATTGGGGCGGCCTCTGCATTGGAATAAGCTTGTACATACGCATCTGCATGCAAATCTTGACAGGAAAGCAGTGCATAGGCACGTATTGCTCCCATCATATCATCATTATTCGGATTCATAATGGGCAGGTCAAGTCCAGCCCCAATTGCAAGTGTCAAAAAAGTGCGGTTTAAAAGGGCGCGGTTTGGTAAGCCAAAGGAGATATTTGACACACCTAAAACTGTCTTGACGCCAAGGCGCTTCTTCACCATTGATACTGCACGTATCGTTTCCATTGCTGCCTCTTGTTCCGCTGAGGCAGTCAACGTCAAACAGTCGATACAAATATCTTCTTTTGGGATTCCATAGGACAGTGCGCGTTTTACGATTTTTTCAGCAATCAGAAACCTCTCTTCGGCACTTTTTTTAATACCGCTTCGGTCGAGTGTCAACCCGACTACTGCTGCTCCATATTTTTTTACAAGCGGCAGAACAGAATCCAGTACTTCATCTTCCCCATTTGCAGAGTTGACAATCGGTTTTCCATTGCAAACACGCAAAGCTGCCTCTATGGTTTTTTTATCAGAAGAATCGATTTGCAACGGCGCTTCCACTACGCTTTGTAACGCCTTTATAACGGTCACCATCATTGCCGGTTCATCTATTTCCGGATGTCCCACATTGACATCCAAAATATCCGCACCAGCACGGCACTGTTCCAATCCCTGCTTTAAAATGTAATCTATATCATGATGAAGCAGTGCTTCCTTAAACCGTTTCTTCCCTGTTGGATTGATCCGCTCACCGATTACACGGACACGATTTGCATCCACTACTTTAGTGGCGCTGCACACACGGAAATCTTTTAACGGTGCAGTGCGTGTAAAGGTAATGCCATTTACAGCATTGCGTATCGCTCGAATATAGTCAGGCGTCGTTCCGCAGCAACCTCCCAGTAATTTAACTCCTGAAGCAGCAATTCTTTGCATCTGGATAGCAAATTCCTCCGGCCCGATCGAATAGTCTCCGCTCTCTGGAATCGGAAGCCCAGCATTCGGCTTGGCAACAGCTAAAACAGGTAAATATTCGAGCAACTTAGGTATCAATTCTGCAATTTCAGCAGGGCCAAGCGAACAGTTAATGCCTACTGCATCCGCACCTAATGCGCTCAAGGATATTGCCATAGATTCTATTGATGTTCCAATGAAGGTCCGGCCATTTTCTTCAAATGTCATAGTACAAACGACAGGTAAGGTACTTCGTTCTTTTGCAGCAAGCAGAGCGGCACGCATTTCATAAAGATCTGTCATTGTCTCTAAAACGATCAGATCCGCTCCTGCCCGTACACCTGCATCTATCATTTCCGCGAAAATATTATAGGCCTCTTCAAATCGTAAACTTCCATTTGGTTCTAAAAGCTGTCCAACCGGTCCAATATCTAATGCAACAAGCGTATCTGTACCTTTAGCAGCCGATTTGCCAAGTGCAACCGCCGATTCAATCAATTCAGATACTGTATACGGCGTATCGGCAAGCTTTTTTCTGTTTGCTCCAAAAGTATTACTATAAATGATATCTGCCCCTGCGTCAATATACTGCCGGTGAATATCCCGAATCCAATCGGGATGCGTAATATTCAGTGTTTCTGGAATAGTTCCAGGAGCCATCCCTTTTTGCTGTAGCATGGTGCCCATTGCACCGTCCAACAGTACAAAATCCCGTTCAATCAGTTTGTGAAAGTCCACAGTGCTCCTCCTTTTTGCGGAATGCGCACCGTTCCCTTATCAAGCAGGTTGCGCAGTTCTTTTTTATCTTTTTGAGTGGTTGATCAGAAAGTCCAATCACTGCAGTAACCGATTTTCTTGGTGTTAAAATATTGGTATCTGTAGCGCAAAGGCCGATCTTTCTTGGGGCATCGAGCAATGCTAAAAAATCTTTCTGCACCGAAACGGGTAGATCACCGTACCCCGGAGAGTAACGCGCCGAAAGGTAGGATTCTGGATATTCTTCCTGAACAGCTTTTTCAACCTGATCGCATACAATTTCAATAGCAGTTGAGGCACAACTGTCTAAAACTACAGATCGTGTCATATCACAAAGCTGTTCTCTTCTAATCAACAAATCAACAGATGTACCAAGTGTTGCACAAAACAGCACTGCTTTTGTGCAGCCCTTTAATACATGCATAAGATCCTGTCCCGGAAGCAGCAATGCATTTTTTCCGATTATCACACTATTGTCTTCCAGAGCAATAGGAAAAGTATGCCGCAGTGTGCGCGGACGCGCCGTCTTGCACAACTCTTCTGCACAGCTTTTGGCCAAAATGCGCATTTTTTGATCATCTGACGAACAGTTTAGATAGCGTAAAATTTCGCTTACCGGCAAATGGCTTAATAGTATTTCATCCATCTCCTATATATCCCGGATTGATGCGATGCTTTCGCAGATTTTACGTGCAGTGTATGGGTTATTCATAGTATAAAGATGAATGCCGTCTACTCCGTTGGCAATCAAATCTACAATCTGATTTACAGCATATGCAATTCCTGCATCCCGAAGCGCTTCAGGATGTCCGTCGTAACGATTGATCATCTTCACAAACTTCTGCGGCAAGCTTGCGCCGCATAGGGATACCATTCGCTCAATTTGCTTTTTATTGACAACCGGCATTATTCCAGCTTCGATTGGGACTGAAATACCCGCAATACGCGCCCGCTCCAAAAAAGAATAGAAGGCATTGATATCGAAAAAAAGCTGTGAAATTAATGGTTCCGCACCAGCATCCACTTTTTTGCGTAAATTCAAAATGTCGCTAACTGCATCGTTGCTTTCGCAGTGTACTTCAGGATAACATGCGCCGGAAATGGAAAAATCGCCATGCTTCTTGATAAAAGATGTCAAATCACTTGCATGCTCAAAATCGTGTTTCGGCTCTACATCCGGTCGAATATCTCCACGCAGTGCTAAGATGTTCTCAATCTGATTTTCTTGCAGCCGTTTGAGATTCTGGAGAATCTCTTCTTTTGTGGAATTTACACACGTCAAATGTGCGAGCGGCGTAATATGATACTTATTTTGAATGATAGAAGCAATATCACAGGTTACATGATCGGAAGCTCCTTTCCCGCCTGCACTATAGGTTACACTGATGAAATCAGGCTTTAAATCATACAAGCCGTCTAACGTATCATATATTGTATCTATTGTGCTGGTCTGTTTGGGTGGGAAAATTTCAAACGAAATAACAGGCCTTCCCTTTTTGAATAAATGATGAATCCCCATAGATGTCTCCTTACCTTTTAGTCTTGTTCCTGAATCACTGTTTCGAGCAGGCATCGCACGATACCGCCATCCTTAAAATTTGCATGCTGTATGATCCGAATGCCCATATCCGCAGCACGCTGGCTGACTGCAGGAGAAATATCTTCCGCATCGCTTAAAGTGACCAAAATACCACGTGCATATTTTCCTCCAAACAATCGCGTCAATGTTTCAAGTTCGTTGAGCGCCGTTGTTGTAGGTGTGCCGGACTTACATGAAATAAACACCGGCGTTATTCCATAGGTCAATATAACATCAATTTCATTAATCGTATTACATTTTTCATCAGCAACGCCATTCCAGTCTACAATTGCACTAATTTGAACATCATCAAAAAGCCCGCTCTCAACAGCAGATTTATATACGTACAACTCAA
>CAMMKL010000154.1 GCA_946497265.1 uncultured Clostridia bacterium
GACATTGCTAGCATCTTAGTGGATTCCGTGCTGGCCGCCGCCAAAAGCGAAGGCTTTTCGTTACGCGATCGTGACGTAATCGCCGTCACCGAAGCTGTCGTAGCCCGTGCGCAAGGGAACTATGCAAGCATTCAGCAAATCTCCAAGGATGTAAGCGCCAAGTTTGGAACAGACACTGTGGGCGTACTGTTCCCCATCCTAAGCCGCAACCGCTTTGCCATCTGCTTAAAGGGCATCGCTATGGGTTGCAAGAAAATCGTCCTGATGTTAAGCTATCCGTCCGATGAGGTAGGCAACCATTTGATTTCCCCCGACGATCTCGATGAATCGGGTGTTAATCCCTGGAGCGACGTGCTCTCCGAAGAGCAGTATCGTAAATTATTCGGCTATAAGAAGCATACCTTTACCGGTGTGGATTATGTGGAATATTATAAAAACCTGATCCAAGATTGCGGCGCGGAGGTGGAGATTATATTTGCCAACAATCCCAAGGCAATCCTGGATTATACAAAAAGCGTACTCAACTGCGACATCCATACCCGCAAGCGCACCAAAAAAATTCTGAAAGCGGCCGGTGCGGAAAAAGTATATTCTCTAGATGAAATTTTGACCGAGAGCATCGACGGCAGCGGTTACAATTCACAGTACGGCCTGCTTGGTTCCAATAAAGCGACGGAAGAAACCGTAAAGCTTTTCCCCATCCACTGCGAAGAGGTGGTAACCCGGATTCACGCTTCTATTTTGGAGAAAACCGGAAAACATGTGGAAGTCATGGTATATGGCGACGGTGCGTTTAAAGATCCGGTAGGTAAAATATGGGAGCTGGCGGATCCGGTGGTTTCGCCCGCCTATACCCCCGGCCTGGAAGGTACACCCAACGAGGTAAAGCTGAAATATTTGGCCGACAATGACTTTGCCGACCTGTCCGGCGACGACCTGAAAGCTGCCATCTCCAAGTATATTAAGGATAAAGATGCCAAGGCAGAAAGCCTGACGGGCAACATGGTTTCGCAGGGAACTACCCCCAGAAGGCTGACCGACCTGATCGGTTCTTTGGCCGACCTGACATCGGGCAGCGGCGACAAAGGTACCCCCATCATTCTTATCCAGGGTTACTTTGATAACTACACCAAATAATCATGCCAAACAGCAGGCAGGAAGGGCAAAAATGGTTCCTTCCTGCCTTTTTCTATCGGATAACTACTAGGATCACAGGAAAAAATGTGGTAAAATAAATAGAAAGCTTATAAACCCCTCTTCGCCGCGACACCGTTCTTCCCGCGTTACATTCAGGACCGTGCCAGGATGAAACTGTAAAAGCAAACCCGTGACTCATATTTTAACTTTTGTAACTCTTTTTTACGTATATTTTTAACATCTGTCCGCTATCCTGATAAAAACCTTAACAGCCGGCATAGCATATTTTCGGCTGATACACTAAAGAAAGGTGAGTAACAGTGAATAAAAAGAAAAACGGCAAAACGGTTGCCGTCATCGACATCGGCTCCAACATGGTAAAAATGCGGGTTGCTCAACTGCAAAACGGCGTAATCTGTGACATTGACCGGCTGGAATATCCCATCCGGCTGGGACACGAAGTGTTTCACGACGGCAAAATAAGCTTTGAAAGCCTGCGGGAGCTTTCCGGCATCCTTCGCGGCTACTCGCAGGTTATGATGGAATACGGCGTTTCCCAATACAAAATAGTAGCCACCACGGTATTCCGGGAAGCGCTCAACCGCGCCTATATCGTAGACCAGCTCAAAGTGCAGAACGATATGAACGTAGAAGTACTGGAAGACGAACAGGAAAAAACTTTAATTTATTCTGAAATAATAAAAAAGCTTTTGGAGGAAAACCTTCCCGAATTGAACGAAGCCCTGATTTCCTACATCGGAACCGGCAGCCTCGGCGTCGCTTTGTATCACAAAGGGGGAATCGTTTTTTCTCAAAACATCCCGGTTGGGTCGCTTAAGCTGCATGATATGCTCAGCGGCTTGCAGGATGAGGGCACCGATTTTGCCACGGTACTGGATGAATATCTGGACGGCGTCATGGGTCGCATCGCATTGCCGATGGCGAATAAAAAAACGGAATATCTGATCATCACCGGCAACGAAATGGAACTCATTGCCCAAATCTGTAAGGTCCCTATGGTAAACGGACGTTATGCGATAGAGGCCCGCGCTTTAAACCGCCTTTATACCCAACTGAATAAATATTCTACAGAGCACATCAGTAAATTGTACGGCATCACGGCCCAGCAGGCGGAAATTTTATATTCGGCCCTTGCCATTTACACCCATATACTCCGTTTAACCTGCGCCGACCACGTGCTGTGCCCAAAGTTGGAATTATGGGATGCCATTATGCGCCAGCTTCTGGTTCCGAAAAGCAAAGGGGAATACGACGAGCAGGTGCGCCAAAATGCCATTACCTGCGCAATGACCCTGGCCTCGCATTTTAACGGGGACGAAAAGCACATCCGTGCTGTCCGGGAATACGCCTGCGCTATTTTCGACCGCATGAAAAAGATCCATGGCTTATCCAGCAAGCGCCGCCTGCTCTTGGAATTGGCTTGCATCCTGCACGAAGCAGGGTATTACGTCAATTCCAAACATCACTTGCGCGCCACTTTCGACCTTCTGCGCAATACCGGATTATATGGCATCACAGAGGAGGAAGTCCTTTTGGTGGCTCATATTGCCAGCTTCACCGATTTTTTTTCTTCCGGGGCATCGAGCCTTTCATATCCCAGCCTTTCGGAGAAAAACAAGCTGGTGGTTTCCAAACTGGTGGCAATTTTCCAACTGGCCAACGCGCTCGACAAATCCAGTAAACAAAAGCTGCAGTCGATTCGCATCCGCCTGAACGAAAACACACTGAATATTACCGGCGTCAGCGACCAAAACGTCACGCTGGAACGTTGGGCGTTTCGCGAATGCGCGCCGTTTTTTGAAGAAGTGTTCGGCATCAAACCCCAGTTTTCGATGAAATCGCTGCTGTTTTGAAAGGAGAGTGAGGATAGATGAGTAAAACGACAAAAATCCCTTATAACAACCGGGAACTGAGCTGGATGGATTTTAACTTCCGCGTATTGGAAGAAGCAATGGAAAAGGATAATCCTATTATGGAACGGGTTAATTTCCTTTCTATCACTGCGTCGAACTTGGATGAATTTTTTATGGTGCGCGTCGCAGGAGTGATGGAGCAGATCCATTCCAAATACAACAAACCGGACGCCTCAGGCCTTACGCCCCAAGAGCTGATGGGTCTGCTGAACGAGAAAATACATGTTTTTACCGAAAAGCAATATTCCTGCCTGCACCGCTCCATAATCCCTGCTTTAAAACGGAATAATATCTCTTTTTTAACCGTAGAGGATCTGGATAAAAAGCAGGAAAAGCACATCGCCGATTATTTTGAAAAGGTGCTCTTCCCTGTTTTGACGCCGATGGCGGTGGATCGCAGCCGGCCCTTTCCCCTATTGGCAAACAAAAGCCTGAACATCGCCGTCCGTTTGAAGAAAGAGGAAGAATCCTATTTTGCCGTAGTGCAGGTACCAGCGATCCTGCCCCGTTTCCTGGAGCTTCCCTGCGAGGGAGGCCGCGCTTTCATTCTTCTGGAAAATATTATCATCGATAAGCTGTCGGAACTTTTTGAACTTCACGAAATCGAAGCTTACTGCCCCTTCCGCGTCACCCGGAATTCCGATCTCGATATCGACGAGGAATCGGAAGATCTGATGCTCGCCATTGAAAAATCCATCAAAAAGCGCAAACGCGGCCGTCCGGTTCGGCTGGAAATCCTACAGAAGTGCGATAAAGAAACCAAGGAATTCCTGATTGAAATGCTGGATGTAGGAAAACGGGAAATCTATGAACTCAGCGGCCCCATCGACCTGACCTTTTTTTCCAAATTTTGTGGAGTAAACGGCTTTGAATCCTACCGCTTCGCCCCCATACGTCCGGTCGATCCCCCCGCCGACTTCTGGGGATACGACGATATGTTTGAGGCGATTCGGGAAAAAGACCGCTTGGTACATCATCCCTATGAAAGTTTTAACGCCGTAGTGCGCTTTGTCCAAGCCGCCGCTGACGACCCCGATGTTCTTGCCATCAAGCAGACACTCTATCGTGTCAGTGGAAACTCCCCTATTATCGCCGCCTTGATCCGCGCTGCTGAAAACGGAAAACAGGTTACCGTTTTGGTGGAGCTGAAGGCCCGTTTTGACGAAGAAAACAATATCCTTTGGGCCAGAAAGCTGGAACACGCCGGTTGCCATGTTATTTACGGCCTGTCCGGTTTAAAAACCCATTGCAAAATCCTATTGGTTGTCCGCAGGGAGGAAGGCGGCATCCGCCGTTACCTCCACTTGGGAACCGGCAACTACAACGATTCGACCGCCCGTTTTTATACCGACATCGGCATGTTCACCTGCCGGGAGCTGTTCGGCGTAGACGCCTCTTCCCTGTTCAACGTGCTTACCGGCTACTCCCGCCCGCCGGAATACAACCGTATGATCGTCGCGCCGCGTGGGATGCGCACATTCTTTGAGGAAATGATCCAAAGGGAAACGGAAAACGCCCAAAAAGGCCTTCCCAGCAGGATCATCGCCAAGGTGAATTCCTTGGTAGACCCTGCTATCATTGCCTTGCTTTACGAGGCTTCGCAGGCGGGGGTTGAAATCAAACTGATTGTACGCGGCATCTGCTGTCTGATTCCCGGATTGGAGGGCATCAGTGAGAACATCACCGTACACAGCATCGTAGGACAATTATTGGAACACAGCCGTATTTTCCAGTTTGAAAACGGCGGGAATCCCAAAATATACATGGGCAGCGCCGACTGGATGCCCCGTAACCTTGACCGGCGCGTGGAGCTTGTTTTCCCTATCGAAGACGAAGACCTGCGCCAGCGCGCTTTCTCCATTTTGGATTTGCTGCTCAGCGATACGGTCAATGCCCGTATGCAGCTGCCCGACACCTCCTACGTTCACATCGATAAGCGCGGAAAGCCGGTGATCAACTGCCAGCTGGAATTTGCCCGCTTGGCGCGGGAGGCGCGAAAAGCCAAGGAAGTACCGGATGAGGATCTCCCCTATAAACCGTTAAGAAATCCGGAAGCGGAATAAAATTAAAGTAAGAGAAAGAGTGAATGAGTATGAAACGAATTGGATTGTTGACAAGCGGCGGAGACTGCCAAGGATTAAACGCTGCGCTGCACGGCGTAGCAAAGGCTCTTTACGAAGCCTACGACGAAGACAACATTGAAATTTACGGTA
Source organism: uncultured Clostridia bacterium (assembly GCA_946497265.1). Lineage (GTDB taxonomy): Bacteria > Bacillota > Clostridia > Oscillospirales > Acutalibacteraceae > CAMMKL01. Next base: position 5,285 of record CAMMKL010000154.1, read on the forward strand.
TTTCAGACGGTTACCGAGGTCTAATCAATGGAGAATACCGCCTGATGAAAAGGGAGGATTTTTCCGGCATTTTATGCCGCGGAGGCACCATTCTGGGCACTTCCCGCCAGCCGTTTAAACTGATGCGCGTTGTGGATGAAAACAGTGTAGATAAGGTTAAG
>CAMMKL010000155.1 GCA_946497265.1 uncultured Clostridia bacterium
AAGAGAAAGAAGAAGTCCGCCTTTGCTGGCTGTATAAAAGGGGCCGTGATTTCACGTTTCGTGTACTGTTTGCTGTTAACCCTTTGGTTTTCAGCAAACAAAAACACAAAAGGAAATTAGTCTGTTGGGCCCCGGTTCCTAAAAGCGGAACAGAAAGTTATTCTGCCGCCGCTTCTTTGGCAGCTTCAAAGAAGGCATCGATATTCTCCCATTTGCTTGTCGGCGGGATATCGCAGCCCGACGAAAGGACAAAATTGGGGTAGGCTTTGCACGCATGACAAATGCGCTTGGTTTCCGCCTTGATCGATTCCACCGTGCCTTCTTTGAACTGGCCGGCGGGGTCTACGTTACCCATTGCCACGACATTGGCAGGAATGTGGCTCATCATTTCCGCCATATCAATGGCATTGCCAAAATGGTAGGCGCCCGCGCCCGTAGCTAAAATGGAATCGATCATCTTAATGGTATTATTGCCGCAGTTGTGATAAATCACAAGGAAATTTTCATCCTGTACGGCATCGACTATCTGCTTGACATAAGGTTCGGAAAACTCTTCCGCCATAGCAGGGGAAAGCAACCCCGTCAGCGGTTCGGCCATAACGACGCCGTTTGCGCCTACCGCTTTGTATGCCTTGCAGTATTCGATCAAAAACTGGGTCGCCTTTTCCATTGTAAGGTGCACCATATCCGGCTCGGCGTAACAATTCACCAGCGCCTCGGTCACGTCCATCAAGCGTCCCGCCAAGGAAAAAGGCCCGATCACTCCGGCAAACACCGGGCGATCTGTAATCATCCGGCAAGCTTTTTGGATTGCCTCTACATAAAGGCCGGTGCGTCCCTTCCCCACGGGAGGAACCTTTAGCGCACGCGCCTCCTCCTCGTCGTTGACGATCCGACCGATCACGGTCGGAACCTCATCCTCGGTTATGCGGATCTGGCTGCCGAAGGCCTCTGCCTCCACAGAAAGATCCATCATGCTGACCGAAGCGCAGGAGTCTACCCGGTCTGCGATCATTTTCATTCCTTTCGCTTGCAGGTCGCTGCTGGAAATCAGCTCCCGCACCGTAATCCCCATCAAGCTGATAGAAGGGAACGAAAGTACCGGCATCGGTTTTTTCACCGGCGCCTTTATCAGGCTGTCAAGCCAAGCGTTCATATTCATAGCGCTCATCCTCCGTTTAACTGCAAAATGCCAAGGCTGCTTCCGCCGCGGATGCAGCGTCCGGGGTGTAGCAGTCTGCGCCGATCGAATCGGCAAAATCCTGCGTAACCGGAGCCCCGCCGATCATCACTTTTACGTCGAGGCCGGAGGCTTTCGCCATATCTACGACGTTCTTCATTTCCCCCATTGTAGTGGTCAGCAAAGCGGAACAGGCAATGATGCGGGCATTGTTTTCCCTGGCTGCCTGCAGGTATGTTTCGGCGGGTACGTCTACGCCCAGGTCGATCACCTTCAGCCCCTTGCCTTCCATCATCATCTTCACCAGGTTTTTCCCAATATCATGCAGATCGCCCTTTACGGTCCCCAGTACTACGGTGCCTTTTTCCTCTACCCCTTCTTCGATTAGATAGGGTTTCAGCACCTGAGTACCTGCGTTCATGGCACGGGCCGCGATCAGCACCTCGGGGACAAACACCTGGTCGTTTTTAAATTTCTCCCCGACCACCGACATACCGCTTAAAAGGCCCTCTTCCAGGATTTTCTGCGGCTCAATCCCTTCTTCAATCGCCTGGGCCACCAAACTTTTTACCTTAGGCGCTCTGCCTTGCTGCAACAAAGTGCTGATTTCTTCTAAAATGCCCATGATAAGATCCTCCTTTATTGCCCTTTGTATTCTTTACAGGCTTCCACATAAGCAACAATATTTTCCCATGGAACCTCAGGCTCCAGCAAGTGGGTGGGCGCAACAAAGAGCCCGCCCTTCTTTCCGGCAATATCCAGGTTTTTCCACACTTCTTTTTTGACTTCTTCCGGGGTTCCAAACGGCATTACGGATTGGGTGCCGATGGTACCGTGGAACGAGATCTGCCCCTGATATTTTTGGAATATCTCCGCAAAGTCCATACATTCCGGTTGGATCGGGTTGAGTACATCCACGCCCGCGTCAATCAGGTGAGGAATAAAAGGCTCAATGTATCCGCACGAATGATAAAAAACAAGGATATCCGGGCGGATTTTGCGCACCTCGTCTATCAGCTTTTTCAGGCGGGGTTTCAGCCAAGTACAGTAAAGCTCCTCGCTCATCATGACGCTCTGCTGCATACCGACATCGTCGCCAAAATAAAGGATGTCAACACCAGCTTTTGCGTACAGCAGCGCACGGCTTATGGACATCTGCAACACACGGTCCAGCATAATTTCGGCCATCGGCTCTTCGCACATCATGTCCATCATCATGTTTTCCATGCCCCTTATATACCAGGAGGTTTCCCAGATGGTACACTGCATATTGCCCACCGAAGCAAGCCCCCGCGCATGCAGGGCGTCGGCTTCCTCCTTGAGGCCCGGATTGCTTTCTTCACTGTAGGTAGGCAAGGGGTATTCCTTAACCTGTTCCTCGCTGTCCGCATCTGCCAAAGGGCAAAGCATACGGGTCATGTGCATGGAGGTCGGCGTGCTCTGATGGCCTACTCCCCATTCGTCGATGACGGTATCATCCCCTATGCTTCCGCCATGGTAGGCAAGGAAACGGCTGACGTCGGGCTGATCCGGCTTTAAATCAGAAAGCCGTCGCCAAGGCATTTGGAAATAATCAAAATAGCTTTCCTCGCTCTTGGTTGCTTCGTGGTATTTTTCTACCAAACTCGGACACAGAAAAAATTCGTACGGTACCTCCTCGTAGCCTTTCCGGCGAAGAAGGCTGATTAAATTTTCACGCGGTGTCATGAATATCTTCTCCTTTCAACAATACAAACCCTATCTTATAACAAATCAACGGAATTGCCTTCCGTTTGTTCACCCGTAATATTGCTTTTGGAAAGAGAAGGCCGGAATCGATTTTTTCGGAACCCTTGGTGCGTTGCTATCATATCATGCATCCTCTTTTCAAAGCTACACCGATTATTGCGAAATAGTATGGAAAATTGCTGTTATTATGTATGAATCAAGACGATAGTGGACTTACTAGGCAGTTTCTTTTTTCCGGTGTTTTTTGGGAAAATTCAAAGGCAGCTTGAACGTTCCTTGCCTCTTCTGGTATAATGGCGGAAAGAGTAAGACGAAAGGAGGAAAACAATGGACGAACCTATCCGATTGGCCCAGTCCCCGTCTCTTGCCAAACTTCCCCTCTTACAAAACACGGTCTTCCAAACGATGCCTGCCGGCTTTCGATTTGGCGCGCACAGCCACCGGAATGTGGAATTAATCCTGGTAACCCGTGGCAGCTGCACCATAAACGTGTGGAAGGAATCCATCCAATTGCGGCCGGGAGAATACATGGCCCTGCTTTCCAGCGCTGTGCATACCTTTACGGTTTGCAAGGAAGCCTCCTGCTCCTTCTGGCAGCTTCATTTTGCTCCCGAGCTTTGCAAACTGGAGCCTACGTGCGCCTGTATGTGGAACACCACGCCGGACCAGCTCTCCGAGATCATTGCGGATCTTTCCGACGAATGCGCCCAGCAAGGGCTGTACAGCGTCCTTTACCGGAACTTATTGCTGGGCCGGCTTGGATTGTTCTTGGAACGGGAGTATTCGTCCAATGCGAAAACCTCCCTTTTTACTCCTAATCCGCATGTCAGGAGGGCGCTTGAATATTTGTCCACCCATTACCGGCAAAAGCTTACTTTAGACGAGGTGGCTACGGCCTGCGGGATATCGCGCCGGTACTTAAGCCGTTTGTTTTATGCGGATACCCATACCACTGTAGCGGATTATGCCAACCTCTTGCGCATTAACAAGGCGGTAGACCTTTTGCGGGATACCGACCTTGCGGTCAGCACGATTTCCAGCCGGCTAGGTTTTTCAAGCGTCCAATATTTCTCCAAACTTTTTAAAGAACTAACCGGCTTTTCTCCCCGTGCCATACGGGAAAGCTTTTTGCCCCGTTCCGGTACATAAGCGCGTTTCCTTTGCATCCAGCATCTACATTATAACAGGGCTTTTCCCCATAAAGTTATTGTTTTGTATGATCTTTTTACGATTTTTATAGTATTGGGAACAAACTCAAAAATCCCTATCAAGAAAAGGCGCCCCCTATCTAAGCCTGTTAAGGCCGATAGAAGGCGCCTTTTCCTGTTTCGTTAAGCTTTTGGTTTCCTATTCCGCATGATACGTTGTGAGTTCTTTCTTATATGGGGAAACCGGCCTGTCGGGACGACTGACCCGATACCCATCCGGGCCAATCCGCCTTGCAGGCATTCCCCTCGTGCCAAAGGAAAACACGGCAAGGGCATACCATCTAAGCAATCATCACCTGACGCCCTTCGCCAATCTTTCAACCATACCGTTCTCCGGCCCCTGAAAAAAACTCCTGATTTTTCCGGCCGGCGGCTGCTTTCCTATGATCAAAGACGATTCCGGCTATTCATTCGTTCCAATTCCAAAAGCGTTTCTTTGATCCTAAGGCCGCCTCCGTATCCGGTCAGACTGCCGTCGGCGCCAATGACACGGTGGCAGGGAATCACAATGGATATCGGATTCCGATGATTCGCCATCCCTACCGCACGGCATGCTTTGGGGTTGCCTACGGCGCGGGCAATCTGCCCATAGCTGCGCGTTTCGCCATAAGGGATGTCGCAAAGCGCGCGCCACACCTTTTTTTGAAATTCTGTTCCCGAAGGCTGGACCGGTAATGTAAAAATCCTGCGTTTGCCCGCAAAGTATTCGTCCAGTTCCTTGATCGCCTGCCGGATCAGGGCGTTTTCCCCACAAATAAAGGGCGGATCATTACAAAAAAACAAACCGGTAATCGCCTCCCCATTCTCCACAATCTCAACCGGCCCGATAGCGGTCTGATGGTAGTGACGTCTTTCTTCATCCATATGTTTACCCCACTTCCCTATGAATGGTAGTATTATACCGTTTATATCCTCTTTTTTCAAGGGAGCTGTAGTTTGTCTTCCCATAAAAACAAGAACAGGCACAGCCGAAGCTAAGATAGGGGCTAAATGGAGATCGGTTAGCAAAACCATACTTTCCGATCCAATTGATTCTTGGTTTACAAATCAGCGTAAGATATGTTACAATGGACACTGTTATTGGTTGCCTCCGCAAGGCCCTCAATAACAGTAGAAAAAACTTCTTTTTTTCATATACTTATCACAATCCAAAAGTATACTGGACAAAGGTTATTCGCTTTTTTGCAATGATGAGCGATCTATTCCAATTTTGAGTTAGGAGAGTTTTTTATGAAGTTAAAGAAAGCCCTTGGCGTCCTATTGGCCGCCGCGGTCCTAGCCGCCTCTATGGGCGCCTCCCGCGGAGAAGACGGGTCCTC
>CAMMKL010000156.1 GCA_946497265.1 uncultured Clostridia bacterium
CGTGAAGGGAGCGTTTGCACATGCCGAGCGCCGGGACGGCAACGAACAAGATTTGGTGGACGCCCTGCGCAGAAGCGCCGCGTTTGTACCGGAATTATCCCTAGTAGCGGAGGTGGAAGGCCGGATCGTGGGGCATATCCTGTTTACAAAAATTGAGATCGGCGGCCATACGGAGCTTGCCTTGGCGCCCTTATCCGTGCTTCCTCCATACCAAAGAAAAGGCATCGGGACCGCTTTGATGCGGGAGGGGCACAGAATTGCCAAAATGCTAGGGTATCATTTTTCCGTTGTGCTGGGCAGCGAAACTTACTATCCGAGGGCAGGCTATGCCCCGGCGAAACAGTTTGGGATCGAAGCGCCGTTTGAAGTGCCGGACGAAAATTTTATGGCCCTCCAGCTGGCGGACAATGCGCAAGCCATCCGTGGGACCGTAACTTACCCAAAAGAGTTCGGCATATAACGGTTTCTGGACACAAAATAAAAACTGGACGCCATACAGAAGTGTGGCGTCCAGTTTTTCCTTTAGGTTTCACTTTGCCGCATTTGCATAATTTCCGTTAAGAGGGTGTGGGCCGCCTCCTGTTTGCTCATTTTAGGCAGCTCCCTCTCCCCATGTGCGGAGATGAGGGTGAGCACGTTGGTGTCCGTCCCAAAGCCAGCCCCTTCTATCCGAAGGCTGTTGGCCGCGATCAGATCGAGGTGCTTTTTCCTGAGCTTCCGGCGGGAATTTTCCAGCACGTTTTCCGTCTCCATCGAGAATCCGCACAAGAACTGCCCTGGACGGCGATGCTCCCCCAGATATTGCAGGATGTCCTGTGTACGTGTCAGGGAAAGGGAGAGGCTGCCGCTGAATTCGGATTTTTTCATTTTTTCTTCCAGTACCTGTGCGGGGCGGTAGTCGGCGACCGCGGCCGCTTTAACGATGACGTCCTGTCCTCCGGCCAGGGCGGTGACCGCGTCAAACATTTCCTGCGCGCTTACCACCGGGATGTTTTTGACAAACCGCAGCGGGGGCAGATGGGAGGGGGCGCTCACCAGCGTAACCTCCGCCCCGCGCCGGGCGGCGTCCTGCGCTACGGCATAGCCCATTTTTCCGGTGGAATGGTTGGTGATGTAGCGTACCGGGTCGATGCTCTCTTGAGTTGCCCCGGCGGTCACCAAAACACGCAGGCCCGCCATATCCTTTTCATAGGCGAGCTCCTGTAGGATATAGTCGAGCAATACCCCGGGTTCCGGCATTTTTCCGGCCCCGGTGTCCCCGCAGGCCAGATAACCGACGGCAGGTTCCACTAAAAGAAACCCGTAACGGCGCAGTACGGCAAGGTTGTGCTGCGTGATGGGGTTTTCGTACATACCGGTGTTCATAGCCGGCGATACAATCTTTTTGCAGCGGCAGGCCAGCACGGTGGTGGTCAGCATATCGTCGGCGAGTCCGTGGCTCAGCTTTGCGATCACATTGGCGGAGGCGGGAGCGACCACGCACAAGTCGGCCTGCTTTGCAAGGGCGACGTGCTCCACCTGAAATTGAAAGTTGCGGTCAAAGGTATCCACCAGGCATTTGTTGCCTGTCAGGCTTTCAAAGGTGATGGGGTTGATGAAGTTGGTCGCGTTTTGTGTCATCAATACATGCACGTTACAGCGAAGTTTTTTGAGCGCGCTAGCCAAATAGGCGATTTTATACGCAGCGATGCTCCCGGTTACACAGAGCAATACAGTTTTTCCTTGCAGCATTTCATTACCTCCCTATCCCCGAATAGTGGGGACGTCTGCCTGTTATTTGATTTTATTATACCGGAAACCGGTCTGGGAAGCAATGCGGTACTCAAAAAGGCGGGATAATGGTGGGGAAAGAAGTTGATTTTATCCTGTTTGATAGGTTATAATAAAACAGAAATTTGCGTTGTATCCTCTTGTATTTTGCCCAAGGGACGGAAATCCGGCGAAAGAAAGCGAAGCAAGGCGGTGGAACCTTATGTCTGCCAGCTTTTTCGTGTTTAGCACTGGGTGCGTTCAGGCGGCAGGTTTATGGAGGAACAGCAGCAGGAGGTAATTAAAATGAATCAACCGTCCGCAAAGTACCGCGATTTTGTGCTGATGGCGCTTTTCGCGGCCATCATCCTGTTACTTGGCTTCACCCCGCTTGGCTTTATCCCCTTAGTGGTGATTAAGGCAACCATCGTCCACATCCCGGTGATCCTGGGCGCTGTCCTTCTGGGGCCGAAAAAAGGTGCTATCTTAGGCGGCATTTTCGGGCTGACAAGCCTTATCAGCAACACGATGACGCCCGTCGTGCTTTCCTTTGCGTTCACGCCGGTAATCCCGGTACCGGGCACGGCGCAGGGGAACTGGCTGAGCCTGATTGTGTGCTTTATCCCGCGCATCCTGGTGGGCGTAATCTCCTATTACGTCTATCGCCTGATGGAAAAGGTTTTACACAAAAAGGAAAAAGGGAACGTGGTCTCCCTGGCGGTGGCAGGCTTTGTGGGTTCTATGGTCAATACTATCCTGGTGATGGGACTGATTTACGCGCTCTTCCGAGACGCCTATGCGCAGGCAAACGGTATCCCTGTGGATGCGGTAACCGGCGCGGTACTTACGGTAGTGGGTACAAACGGCGTGCTGGAAGCGCTGGTGGCGGCTGTCCTGGTAGCGGCAATCGGCAAAGTGCTGGTGATATTCAATCAGAAGCACAGGGCATAGGAAAAATCGGTTTTCCTGTCCGAAAACTTTAGAGGAGCAGGTGTTTTGCGATGATCCTGGCAATCGACGTAGGCAATACTAATATCGTGCTGGGCGGGCTTGACGAGAAGAACATCTATTTTACCGCCCGCTTATCCACCAATAAATTCAAAACGAGCGACGAATACGCCATTATGTTGAAAAATGTACTGGAGCTCAACCGCATTGCGGCAGGCGCTATGGAGGGCGGTATTATTTCCACCGTGGTGCCCGCCCTGTCGGATGTGTTGCGCACAGCGGTACATAAGGTGATCGGCCATACCCCCATGCTGGTAGGTTCCGGCCTGAAAACCGGGCTGAATATTTTGATGGACAACCCGGCGCAGACAGGAAGCGACCTGGTGGTGGATGCCGTCGCCGCTTTGGCGGAATATCCGAAGCCCATCATGATTTTCGATCTGGGGACAGCTACAACCCTCAGCGTAGTCAACCGGAAAGGCAATTACATCGGCGGTATGATCATTCCCGGCGTGGTGGTGGCGATGGAAGCCCTCTCCAACGGTACCTCCCAGCTGCCGCATATCAGCCTGGACAACCCCAAAAAGGTGATCGGGACGAACACCATCGATTGTATGAAAAGCGGTGTGGTATACGGCAACGCCGCTATGCTGGACGGCATCATTGAACGGGTGGAAGAGGAGTTGGGGGAACGCGCTTCGGTCGTAGCCACCGGGGGCCTTGCGGGAAAGATTGTCGTACACTGCAAACGGGACATTATCTGTGACGAAAACCTAACGCTCAAAGGGCTCCGCATCCTGTACTATAAAAATCAAAAAGCATAAAGGAAAAAACCTCTTGCGCGGCCGGTTTATGCAGCCGAACTCGTAAGGGGTTTTCCTTTATGCCCTGAATTTTCTTGCCAGATTATAGGAATAAGTCTTCGCGTCGCCGACCGCCGTGTAAAAACAAACCGGCTTTCCGTTTTCCATCAGGATTTGCGGGCGTTCCATATGGGAAGGGCATTCGCTTCCCCCTTCCTCCCAAAGAATCGTATGATCCCATGCCAAGGCGCGGTCGGAAATCCGCCATTCCTCCCAATCATCGGATTCCAGCAACACGCCGTTGTATTTTCCGACCAGCGCGCCGGACATATCCTTTGCCACCATCCAATACCGGCCGTCTTCTTCCCAGACAAAGGGGTCTTCCACGTCGTAGGGGAACAACGGGGAGGGGCCCTGGCGTTCGTATGGGCCTTCTGGATGCTCCGCCACGGCAAGGCCGAGGATCAAACGGTCGTCCGTGTGCCACTTGGCTTTGTAGATCATGCGAATCCCGCCGGTTTTGGTGGCGGATACCGAAGGGTTGCAGACAAAGGTGGAATCCCAGTATCCGGCCTCCCGCGGGGTAAGGATGGGATTGTTCTTGCTGGGAACCCAGGGGCCGCCGGGCGCGCCGGCAACGGCAACGCCGATTTGCTGGCGGTAGCGGGCGGGGTGTGTCCCGGTGTCCTGCGGGATGTCTGCTGCATCCGGTCCATAGGTGGTTCCCATATAGAATAAATAGTATTTAGTCCCCACTTTTAGCACCGTTGGATTGTGTACGCATTTGGCGCTCCATTCCTGATCGGTCAGGCAGGTCAGAGGGGAAGCATCTTGAAACGGCCCTTCGGGGAATGGAGAGGTTGCATGGACGATTTCCGATTGGGTCAGCCAGCCGGAAAAGGTGGCTTCCTTTTTCCAGCGGGAAGCAAACATATGATATAACCCGGATTCGTCGCGGACGACGGAGGCGCCCCAGACAAAGTAACCTTCCAATTGAAAAATCTGATTATGGCTGGGCGGTAAAAGCCTGTTTTTAAAGTTCATTTGTTTATTCTCCTAATTCTATTTCAAAAATATTAATAGATTGACATTATTATAATAGAGTTCCCAATAGCCGGTCAAGATTTTAGTTGTATAAAAATAGGAAAATAGCTTGACAAAAGAAGGAAACAAGAGTAGAATAAAAATGCATAAAATGATAATGATTCTTATTTTGTGCAACAAGGAATGACAAACTACAGTGAATGAAAGGGGTAGTCAAAATGGAATTAAAAGGATCTAAAACAGAAGCCAACCTGCTGACCGCATTTGCCGGAGAATCCCAAGCCAGAAATAAATACACCTTCTTTGCTTCTAAGGCGAAAAAAGAAGGCTACGTCCAGATTGCCAATCTGTTTGAGGAGACGGCCAACAATGAAAAAGAGCACGCTAAGATCTGGTTTAAGCTCCTGGAGGGGATCGGCACCACTGCGGAAAACCTGAAGGCTGCCGCCGAAGGGGAAAACTATGAATGGACCGATATGTATGCCACCTTTGCAAAGGAAGCAAGGGAAGAGGGCTTTGACAAGATTGCCTATCTGTTCGAAAGCGTCGGCAAGATTGAAAAGGAGCACGAGGAAAGATATTTGGCGCTTCTGAAAAATGTGGAAGAAGGATCCGTCTTCCAAAAAGGTGATATTGTGGTATGGCAGTGCTCAAACTGCGGACATATCCATGTAGGTTTAAAGGCACCGGAGGTATGCCCGGTTTGCGCGCATCCGCAGGCTTATTTCCAATTGGTTGCCAAAAATTATTGATATTCATACAATCATATTCGAGCAGACGCCGCGTCGTAAAAGACTGCGGCGTCTGTTTTTATGATGGGGAATCGGCCGGCAAAGGTAGGCGCAGAATAATCTTTTTTGTCAAATCAGGAGTTATCGTTCGAGAAC
>CAMMKL010000157.1 GCA_946497265.1 uncultured Clostridia bacterium
CATCATACCAAACAATGCGGCAACCCACATCCAAAATACAGCCCCCGCCCCTCCCAGGGTGATTGCGGTGGCGACGCCTACAATATTTCCGGTTCCAATCGCTCCAGCTAAGGCAGTGGTCATCGCTTGAAATGCCGTAATACTGCCTTTTTCTTTTTCCTGTTTGTTGTTTTTGCGAAAAAAGCTCCCCATGGTATGGCGAAACCAAAGGGGCAAGCGGGAAATCTGAAATCCCTTTAACCGGATGGTATAATACACACCGACCAGCAAAAGGAACGCCAGCATCACCGGCCCCCACACAACCGCGTTTACCTTATCATTGATTTTCTCCACCCAGTATAACGTGGTTTCCACTTCTAACCCCCCTCTGATAACAGTCTGCCGCCGGGTTTATGGTACCTGCCTGAATATACTGTCCCATGGATTCTATTCAGGCTTAAAAAAAAATATGCAAAAAAGGCTTCTGCCGGATAAAAACCGGCAGAAGCCTTTTGTTTGCCATACTAATCTGAATGGGGAACCGCAAATCCCTAAACTTTTAGTATTATTCTTTATTATTTATACAAATTTTAAAATTCCCTTCCATCAAATATCCTCATCCTTATCATAGGCAAGCAAAGACTATCCTTCACTGGAAGCAAATTGGCTGTTGTAAAGCTCGCTATAAAAGCCGCCCCGTTGCAGCAATTCCTCGTGGCTGCCCTGCTCAATGATATTGCCATCCTTCATTACCAGGATCGTATCGGCCTCTCGTATGGTAGAAAGCCGGTGTGCCACAATAAAACTGGTCCTTCCTTTCATCATCTTCTGAAACGCCTTTTGGATTCGGATTTCGGTGCGCGTGTCGATATTGCTGGTGGCCTCGTCCAGAATCAGCATAGGGGGGTCTACCAGCATAACGCGGGCAATGCACAATAACTGCTTTTGCCCCTGCGAAATATTGCCGCCGTTTTCGGAAATCACTGTGTCATATCCCTGCGGCAGCCGTTTGATGAAACTGTGCGCGTGCGCTGCCTTGGCCGCCGCAACGATCTCTTCCATGGCGGCATCCGGCTTGCCGTAGGCAATGTTTTCTTTGACCGTGGCAGAGTAAAGCCAAGTATCCTGAAGCACCATACCGTACAGCCGCCGCAGGCTGTCCCGCGTAATGGCGGAAACGGGGTTCCCGTCTACACGGATCACACCCGAATCGGTATCGTAAAAACGCATCAGCAGATTGATCATGGTGGTTTTTCCACAGCCGGTGGGTCCGACAATGGCGATCCGCTGGCCGGGCTTGGCGTGAAGGTTAAACCCCTGAATCAATTTTCGGTCGGGCGTATAGGAAAAATGGACGTCTTCCAGATCAACGGCGCCCTCGCAATCATGCAATTCAAGGGCATCCGGTGCATCGGGCTGTTCGCTTTGAGCATCCAACACGGCAAAAACGCGCTGCGCCGAAGCAAAAGCGGTTTGTAATTGGGTAATTACCCCCGTTACTTCGTTAAACGGCTTGGTATACTGGTTGGCATAAGTCAAGAAGCAGGAAAGCTGCCCCACCGATATGCGGCCGTATATCGCACTGATAGCTCCTATCACGCCCACCGCCGCATAGACAATCCCGTTGACAAACCGGGTGCTTGGATTGGAAAGGGAGGAATAAAACTGCGCCTTTTGGCCGCAAACATACAAGCGGTCGTTAATAGCGGCGAATTCCTCCTGGTTTTCTTCTTCATGGCTGAAGGTTTTCACCACTTTTTGGTTGCCCAGCATTTCCTCAATATATCCTCCCAATTCCCCTTGGGTCTTGCTCTGGCTGCGGAACATCTCATGCGAATGCCGTGCGATAAAGGAAGCCACAAACAGGGAAAGCGGGGTTACCAGCACCACGACCAGGGTAATGAGGGGGTTGACGGAAAGCATGAACAGCAGGGTGCCCAATATTGTAACTACGCCGGTAAAAAGCTGGGTAATGCCCTGCAATAAACCGTCGGCAATAAAATCGATGTCGTTGATTACCCGGTTCATGAGATCCCCATGCGGGGTGCCGTCGATGTATTTTAAGGGGACTTCGTTTAGTTTGTCAAAGGCGTCGCGCCGGATATCCCTCACCGTGCGATAGGAGACCACGTTGGTACATAAGCTGAGCAACCACTGGAATACCGCCCCCGCCAAGATGGTAGCGCACAAAACCAAAAGGATCCGCAGGATTCCGGCATACTGCACGTTACCCGGCCCCAAGATCAGGTCGATGGCATCACCCACCAAAACCGGCCCCCACAAGGTAAAGGCGATGCTGAGCACCGCGCTCACCAGCGCTCCGACCAAATAGCCCCGGTAAGGGCGCGTATAGATTAATAGCCTTTGCAAAACATTCTTTTTCATCGGCCCGCCTCCTCTTCGCTCAACTGGGACAGGCAGATTTCCCGATATACTTCGCAGGTTTCCATCAGCTCTTCGTGTCTGCCGATACCGGCCAACCTGCCGTCGTCTAAAACCAGAATTTGATCGGCGTGGCGGATGGTGCTGGCACGCTGGGAAACAATAAGCACCGTCATTCCCTTGGTTTCTTTCTGGATCGCCCGGCGCAGGGAGGCATCGGTGGCAAAATCCAGCGCGCTGGAGCTGTCGTCCAAAACAAGAATCTCCGGGTTTCCAACCAAGGCGCGCGCAATGGTCAGGCGCTGGCGCTGGCCGCCGGAAAAATTCTTTCCCTCCTGCTCCACTTGGGTCTGCAAGCCGTCCGGCAATTTGTCTACAAATTCCGCCGCCTGTGCGATGGATAAGGCGCGGCGAATCTCTTTTTCGCTAGCGTCTCGTTTTGCCCAGCGCATATTTTTTTCGATAGTGCCCGTAAAGAGCACCGCCCGTTGCGGCACCATCCCGATTTTAGTGCGCAGTTGGCGCAACGGATACTTGCGCACATCTACCCCATCGACCAGTATCCGTCCTTCGCTAACGTCATAAAAACGGGGAATCAGGTTAACCAGTGTGGATTTCCCCGCGCCGGTACCGCCGATAATGCCCACCGTCTGCCCTGCTTCCACCGTAAAACTCAGGTTTGCAAGCTCAGCCTCTTCGGCTGACTGATAGCGGAACGTTACATCCTGAAAATCGATTTTGGGCGCGCCGGGTACGGCTTGCGCTTCGCATTCCACGGTATCCTGTACCGACGGTTCGGTTTCAAACACTTCGTTCACGCGGCCTGCTGAAGCGGCTGCCTTGGTAAATGTAACCACCAGGTTCGCCACCACGACCAGGGCCAGTAAGATCTGTGTCATATAATTGACAAACGCAATAATTTCCCCTTGGGTAAGCGCGCCTTCTTCCACCCGGTACCCTCCAAACCAGATGATGGCCGCAATGCCGAGGTTCATGATGACATAAGTAACAGGGTTCAGCAGCGCCGAAATTTTTCCTACCCGGATGGAGGTGCGCGCAAGGTCTTCGGTTGCTTCGGCAAAACGCCCTCTTTCCTGTTTTTGCTTGGAGAAAGCACGGATCACACGGGCGCCCGAAAGGTTTTCGCGGGTCACCAAAGAGATGCGGTCCAGCTTTTTCTGGATCACCCGATAGAATGGAATGGAGCGGGTCATGACCAGATAAAGAACCAGCACAATGAGCGGCATGGCGATCAGCAGTACGATGGAAAGCTGTAAATCCAGCGAAAGCGCCATGACCATGGCTCCAATGGCCAAAAACGGGGCACGTACCACCAGGCGGATGAGCATCGCCACCGCGTATTGGAGCTGGTTTACGTCGTTTGTCAGCCGGGTGATCAGAGAAGGCGTGCCGAACCGGTCGATCTCTGTATGGGAAAAACGGTTCATTTGGCGGAACAGGGCGTTGCGCACGGCGGTTCCAAACCCCTGGGAGGCAATGGAAGCAAAATATTGGCAGGTGAGCGCGCAGCCCAAGCCAACCGCTCCCAACAAAACCATCAGGCCGCCCATTCTCAGCACATAGCCTGTGTCGTTGTTTTTGATCCCCACATCGATGATATTCGCCATAACGAGGGGAACAATCAATTCAAAGATCGCTTCGGTCAGCTTGAAAATAGGCCCCAGTATCACCTGCTTTTTGTAAGCTCTCAGAAACCGGGTCAGTTTGAACATCCGATCACATCCATCCTTAAACACCCGTCCGTATGCAAAGGGTCCCCCTTTGTGGGCAGGCTATGTTTTTACGAAAAAAGGCCGCCTCCACACTCCCGCAGGCGGCAGGCGGCCGATTCCCGTTGCAATATCACATAAAAGCTTTAACGTTTTTGGCCTAAGAAAAAGAGGGCCACCGTTCCGGGACCGGAATGGGAACCGATCACCGGGCCGATATAACCGATTTTTACTTCCTTTACATGCAGCTTCTGTTTTACCTGGCCGGCAAGCCAGTGGGCTTCCTCCCCGCAATCCCCATGGCTGATAAAGACAACCTGCTGTTCCGGCCTGATGCAGGTTTTTTCCATATTTTCCACCAGGGCCAATAGGGACTGGCGTCGGCCGCGCGCCTTGCTGACGTTGATCAAATGGCCTTCGTCGTCCACATGCAAAACCGGCTTAATGCCCAGCATAGTGCCCACCAAAGCGGTAGCTGCGGACACACGGCCCCCGCGCTTCAGGAAATAAAGGTCTTCCACCGTAAACCAATGGCAAAGGTGGAGCTTATTTTCTTCCACCCACTGGTACACTTCTTCCGCTGTTTTGCCTTCGCACTGCTGCTGCACTGCATGGTAAACAAGTAAACCTTCGCCCATGGAAGCCGCCAAGGAATCCGAAATAAAAATCTGCCGGTCGGGGTATTTTTCCAGCAGCTCTTTTTTTGCCATAGTGGAGGAATGGTAGGTGCCGCTTAATCCTGAAGAAAACGCGATATAGACAATGTCTTTCCCTTCTTTTAGATAGGGTTCAAAAAATTCGCAGAAACGGGTGGAATTCCCTTGCACGGTTTTGGAATTTTTACCATCCCGCAGCATCTTATAAAAAGTTTTGGAGCTTAAGTCCCGTTCGTCCGGATAATTAAAATAGGTTTGCTCCTCGACGGTAAACTCCATCGGGAATACGCCCACATTAAGCTCTTTTTCCAACTCGGGGGTAAGGTCTGCGTTGGAATCGGTCAGGATTACATAATCGCGCATTGCATTCTCTCCTTCAAATCAATTGTTTGTATTTGTTCTATTGTTTAGTGCCCTCCGGTTTTTCCTGGTCGGAGACCGGCCCCGTACTTAAGGAACCTGTTCCCTTTACGCCGTATACCCTGCTGTAAAGGGTTTCTTTGCAGGCTTGGAATTCCCGTTCTCCTAACGCAGAGGGGTAACTCATCAAAAAAAGCGGGCACCAGCCGGTTGCTTCCTGCATAGGCGGCTGCTCATAAGGATACTCGTTCAGGATAAACCCCAATCGTCCATAAAATCCAATCCGGCGTTTTGCCATTTGTGTTTCGGGGGGTGCTAC
>CAMMKL010000158.1 GCA_946497265.1 uncultured Clostridia bacterium
CGTGCAGGCTCCATCGCTCGGTGGAAGCGGCAGGCAAGTGCCCTTTCCCACGCGCTTGGCTGCGGAATCGTCCTGGTAAACGGCGGTGCAGGGGAAACTTCCTCCCCTTCTTTTTATCGTTCCCTAGGCGTGCTTTACGAATGCGGCGCCGAACTCAACGGCTCAGGTTCCGCGGATGAGCCGCTGTGCGTCACCGCGGATTACGACGCCGATATCATTAACGCCCATTCCTTCCCGGAAAAAGAGGAGGCAACCTCCTTGGGGGTTGGCGCGCTCAAGCCCAACCCCAAAACCCGCTTGTTCCGCCCCGTACGAAAAGAGCCGTTCCTTCCAACGGATTTTGCCGAATCGCAGGACTATCTAGAGGAGCTTTTCCGATTCCAGTATGAAGCGCTTGCCGCCCGCCTGCGCGCCACAGGAATCCAAAAGCTGGTGCTGGGTGTTTCCGGAGGGGTCGATTCCACACTCGCCATGCTGGTATGTGCAAAAGCACTTGACAGCCTCCGCCTTCCCCGTCATAATCTAATCAGCATCACCATGCCTGGCTTCGGCACGACAGACCGCACTTATTACAATTCCATCTCCCTGATGGACCAGTTGGGCGCAGACCGCCGGGAAATTTCCATCAAACAGGCGGTATTGCAGCATTTTGAAGACATCGGGCACGACCCGGGCGTGCATGACGTTACCTACGAAAATGCACAGGCCCGTGAACGCACCCAGATCTTGATGGACGTTGCCAACAAGGAAGGCGGGCTCGTGGTAGGCACGGGGGATCTTTCCGAAGCTGCGCTTGGCTGGTGTACTTTTGGCGGCGACCAGTTTGCCGCTTACAACGTCAATGCGTCCGTCACCAAAAACGTGGCGCGCGACATCCTACGCCAACAGGCGGAAAGTAAGGATTTCTGCGTTGCGCGCCGCGCACTGCTGGATGTACTGGATACGCCGGTGAGCCCCGAGCTGCTTCCACCCTCGGCTTCTGGGGAAATACATCAAAAAACCGAAGACATCCTGGGGCCGTACGAGCTGCACGAATTTTTCTTATATTATTTTGTACGCTACGCGATGGCGCCTTCTAAGATCGTTAAATACGCGGCAACCGCCTTTGCGGAACAGTATGAGCCGGAATATATCCGCTCGGTGATGCGCACTTTCTTAAAGCGCTTTTTCGGCGGGCAGTTTAAGCGCAGCTCTGCCCCCGATACCGCCGCATTGACCGATGTTTCATTAGCGTCCCCTTATTTCACAATCCCGTCCGATGCTTCGGCAAAGGCTATGATTGATGAGCTGGAACAAGGTTCCGCTCTTTATTAAAATTTTGGAGGTTTTTCTATGCGCGCAGTCATTACCGTTATCGGCAAGGATACCGTCGGTATTCTTGCAAGCGTCGCTTCGGAATGCGCCAATGCAGGCGTAAACGTAACCGAGGTTACACAATCTATTTTGCAGGATTTGTTTGCAATGAGTATGATGGTGGATATTTCCAAGGCGACCATCCCCTTCCGCGAGCTTGCCGACCGCATGCAAGATTTAGGGGAAAAGCGAAATCTGAAAATCCATGTGATGCACGAGGATATTTTTAATTCCATGCACCGCATCTGACGGAGGAAAGCTATGCTGAACACACACGACATATTGGAAACCATAACCATGATTGAAGACGAACATCTGGACGTGCGCACCATTACCATGGGTATTTCGCTGCTGGACTGTTCCGATGAAAACATAGACAAGGCGTGCGACAAGGTGTATGACAAAATCTGCCGCTATGCCGGGGACTTGGTAAAAACCGGGGAGGATATCAGCAAGGAATACGGCATTCCGATTATCCATAAGCGCATTTCCGTCACCCCCATCGCCATGATCGCCGCGCCCTGCCAAAGCATGAATCCGGTAAAATTCGCAAAAGCCCTGGAGCGCGCCGCCCAGACGACAGGCGTCAATTTTATCGGCGGTTATTCCGCCTTGGTGCATAAGGGTTTCGCCCCCGGCGATTACGCCCTGATCCAGAGCATCCCCGAGGCGCTGAGCGAGACCGAGCACGTCTGCTCCTCGGTAAATATTGGCTCCACGAAAACCGGAATCAATATGGATGCTGTGGCTAAAATGGGAAGAATAATCCGTAAGACGGCGGAACTCACCGCTGACCGCGACTGTATTGGGGCGGCCAAGCTGGTGGTGTTCTGCAACGCCCCGGAGGACAACCCCTTTATGGCCGGGGCGTTCCATGGAGCGGGGGAACCTGATTGTGTGATCAATGTTGGCGTATCCGGCCCCGGCGTGGTGCGCGCCGCGCTTGCAAAGGCCGGCGACTGCGATATTACCGAGGTAGCTAACCTTGTCAAACGCACCGCCTTCAAAATCACCCGTACCGGCCAACTTGTCGCGCAGGAAGCGGCCCGCCGCCTATGCGTGCCTTTCGGAATTATCGACCTCTCCCTTGCCCCCACGCCCGCCATCGGCGATTCCGTCGCCCACATCCTCGAAGAAATGGGGCTGGAAACCTGCGGGGCTCACGGCACCACAGCGGCCCTCGCCTTGCTTAACGATGCGGTGAAAAAAGGCGGGGTAATGGCCTCTTCCCATGTCGGCGGCCTTTCCGGCGCCTTTATCCCGGTTACGGAGGATGCCGGCATGATAGACGCCGCCCGATCGGGCGCCCTGACGTTGACCAAGCTGGAGGCCATGACCGCCGTATGCTCCGTTGGCCTGGATATGATCGTCATCCCCGGGGATACCACGGCGGACATCATCTCCGGCATCATCGCAGATGAAGCAGCCATCGGGATGGTCAATACCAAAACCACCGCCGTGCGTGTCATACCGGCCATCGGAAAAGCAGCCGGGGAGGAACTCAACTTTGGCGGGCTGCTGGGCGAGGGTCCCGTAATGGCGGTCAACCGCCATTCCCCTGCAAGATTTATTCAAAGAGGCGGCAGAATCCCCGCTCCGTTACAAAGTCTAAAAAATTAGTGGAATTAGGGAATTTTCGTTGTTTAATTTAGCCTCTTGCAAAATGTTGCCGACAGGATTATAATATCTGTAAAGTAGTTGTGTAATTTCACTCAATTGCATGCATATATTTTTGCAAAATTAACCAAAAGGAGGCGCAGAGAGGAACCCTATTCGGTCCGGCTCTGCGTCACTTTTTTCAAACAGCCGTACTTGCTGAATCTTAGGAGGCGTATGCGAAATGCAGGATATGATCGCACAAATTGTCGAGATGGATGAAAAAGCCCGGCGTATAACCGAACAAGCGCAGCAGGATAAACTGCACGCCGAGCAGGAAATTGCCATACGGCGGGAGCAGATTGAACAAGAGTATCTGGAACGCGCCCGTGAACGGCTGAAAAAAAACGAACAAACCGAGCGGGAGTTGGCTATACAAGCCCTCAAGGAATCGGAAGCAAAAAACGAAGAGGCCGCCAAAAGGCTGGATGCGCAATATCAAGAAAAAGCCGAACAATGGGTGCAGCAGTTGTTTGAGCGCGTGATAGGAGAGTGAAGCCATGCTTTCCACTTTTTCCTCCAATGCCATCCTTGCCAAAACACGCGCCATGTTTGGGCAGCGGCTGAAAGAGGCCGATTACCGGGCGCTGCTCAATTGTGCTACGGTCAACGACATTGCCGCTTATCTGAAGCAGCATACCTGGTATGCGGAAACCCTGGCCCCTGTAAACGAGCGGGACGCACACCGAGGCTATATGGAAATGCTGATGCGGCAAAAGCTTTTTCGTGATTTTTCATCGCTTTGCCGATACGAACTTTCGGTTGGCGAGCATTTTGCCGATTATTTGATCGCCCGCTCGGAGATTGAGCAGATTATGCACAGCCTGATGCTTCTCGCCGCCGGCAAAAGCGAGGCGTATGTGTTTTCCCTCCCACCTTATTTGAGCCAACATACCCACATCGACCTGCACGCCTTGTCAAAGACGAAGGATTTCCACGACTTTCTGTCTGCATTGGGCAACACCCGCTATCGCCGGCTTTTGGAACCTTACGCGCCCTCGCCCGGCGAAAAAATTCCGTTTGCCAAAATAGAAAACAAGCTATACACCGTTTTATATGAGAATGTATATCGTACCATTAACCGATATGCGCACGGCAAAGCAAAACGGGAATTGCGCGAGCTGTTTGATTCATATTTGGACTTTGAGAATTACGCCCGCATTTGGCGCATGAAATACTTTTACCATATGTCCAGCGAGGAAATCCGCCCTCTCCTTCTGCCCTTCGGATCCTTTTCACAGAGGCAGCTTGACGGCATGCTGGGGGCTTCCGACGCATCAGAAGTAAAAGAACGTATGAGCCGAACTTCCCGGGGAAAGCAAGCCGCCAGGCTGGATTATAACTTTGTGGATGAACTTCCCTTGCGGGTGCGCCATCTGCAAAGCCGTCATGCCATCCGTTTTTCCACGTATCCATCGGTTATTATGCTCTCGTACATCTTTCTGATGGAAATTGAAATGGAAAACATTACGAATATTATTGAAGGCATCCGGTATCAAATACCAAAAGAAGAAACACTGAAGCTATTGATCTATTATAAAACAAAACAAGAGGCGTAACATGCTTTTGGGGGATGCTCCGCAGGATGCGGCTATCCCCCCACCCTGCTGCTTTTTAAGGCGTTTCGCTTTATCATTTAGAAATGGAAGGGAGTGATGGCTCCGTGGCTGTTTCAGAAGTCAAACTTGCCAGTATTATCGGCGTACAGAACCAGTTGGACCGCGTGGTTAATATTTGCGGCGAATCCGGCTTTTTTCAACCGGAAGACGCGCTCACATTCTACTCCGATATTCACAAGTTTATTCCTTTGTATAAGGACAGCCCTTTCGAAGAGCCTCTTCAATTGTTGAAAGAGACGATGCGGGCCGCCGGTAAAACCCCGACCCGCACCTCTGACCCCGCTCCGCCCGACGACCAATTGGCCGAATGCGCCAAAACGCTTTCGGAACATATGCAGGCTTTGTTTGACCGCAGATCGGATTTAGAGAAAAAACGCAGCCTCTGTTACAAATCCAGGTCGGAAATCAGCCATTTCCTCGGCTTGGAATTGAATCTGACGGAAATTTTTGCCTGTGAGTATATTAAGGTCCGATTTGGGCGGATTCCCCACGAAACCTATGACCGCCTTGCCGATTACGGAAAAAATCCTTATGTCTTGTTTTTCCGCTGTACCAGTGACGACACCCATTACTGGGGAGTCTACTTTGCTCCGGTGGAATATATCGACGAGGTAGACCGTATTTTTTCCGGCCTCTATTTTGAGCGTATCCGGATTTCTTCCAGCAATTCGACCCCGGAGGAACGTTTCGCCGAGCTTACCAAAGGAATGGGAGAGATCCACCCGAGGTTACACCCAGTACAAGAAGAGATC
>CAMMKL010000159.1 GCA_946497265.1 uncultured Clostridia bacterium
ATATTAAAAGCAAAGGACACCTTTCCTTGGAAAGGTGTCCTTTGCTTTTAATGCTGTTTGGCAATTGCATTTAAACCCGGAGCCAAAAAACACCCGTTATGCGAATGAAAGATAAAAAGGTTATCAGTAAAAAATTCCCCTTTGGATTGCTATCCAAAGGGGAATTTTTTCTAGTGGTTGATTTCACATAAAATGCGAGTGGTTATGGTTATGTTCTTCTAATTGGGTTTCTGATAATTCGACGGTAACCGTAAAGGCTCCCGTATTTTGATTAGTCATGCAAGAAATTTATAACCTTAGAAAAGAGGAATTCCCGTTCTCCGGCTAACGTACACACATGGGGGCTTTCGGGCAAAAGTAGGAGTTCCTTATGCCGGCTGGATGTTTCCCGCAGGACCCATTCGATGCCCAGGGCGTGTACCGTACGGTCTTTGCCGGCGCGAACCACCAACAAGGGGCAGTCTACACGGGGAAGGCCCCGGCGTGCGGCGCGCATCATATGCCCAAGCTGGGTAAGGGCGGGCAAAGGGGTACAGCCGTACGTTACGTTATAATCGCTTAAAAAATCCTCGGACTCCTTTTCTGCATGAGAATCCAAATAAGGGACCGTGTGCTTTAACACAGGGGCCAGTCGGCTGGAGCGGCGATGGATTTTCATAGCGGGCGCTATGGGCACCGCTTTATGCACAGGGCGGGTTTCGGCTAATAAAAGGGTGAGCGTACCGCCCATTGAAAGGCCGGCTACGCTTACCTTTTCGCATATTGCCGCCATTTCGTCAAAGGCCTTTTGTGCCGCACGCAGCCAATCGAGACCGTTGCATTTGTTCATGTCTTCTACCGTCGTGCCGTGCCCGGGCAAAAGTATGCCGCGCACATAGTGCCCATCCCGGGCCAACGCCTGGCCCAGAGGCAGTACGGTTCCAGGGGTGGCGGTAAATCCGTGCAGTAGCAGGACCCCATGGGTGCGGTCGCCCTCAAAGGTAAACGGTTGGCTCATGGGATGATTCGTTAACTCCTTCAAAGATAAGACCTCTTTTCTGCGTTTGATACCATTATCATAACAGGAAAGAGGCGTTTCGTAAACCGGGTTAGTCATTATTTTGAGAATTTTCCTTTCAGATGGTTGCAGATGCCGCAAATCGGCAACGATAATAGCCCCCATAGAATGCTATAGGGAAGGCAGATTTGACCTAGTACGTTAAACGGAAGGAACGAATAATCCCATACATTCATCTGCCACCACAGATTGACGATGCAGCCCACGATAAATTCGATGCCGGTAATGACCACTGCTCCGGTAAGGCATTTTTTAAACAGGCATTTTTGGGGCATATTACTGTAAAGGCGGTAGAGCACCACCAGGCAGACGCCGCCGGTAATCGTCATACTCCAATGGGTATAGCCTCTCCAGAGGATTTCAATGAGGGAATACCCCACCGAACCCACTGTAAAAATAACGGTGTTTTGTACGGATTTTCCCACTGCTTTTTTCTCGGTTTTTATGATAAAGGTTCGTTGCTTTTCCAATTTCATCACCGCTACTACTATTTGCCAGCAGGGGCGATTCTATGTAAAGGGAAAATCAGGCAAATCCCATTTAGCACTCGATTCAATCAAGTGCTAAATTTATAAATTGGCCAAATTTTGTTCATAATTATGTTATAATCTAAAGGTAAACTAAGGTCAAATAAAAAGGAACAGGCGTAACAGCTTACATTGGCTGCGGCACCTGAAGGGAGGCAAGACCATGAACGCGCAAAAATATACGCAAAAATCTTTGGAGGCAATCCAGCAAGCCCAGCAGATTTCTTTAGAGCATCAGAATATGCAGATTGAACAGGAGCATCTTCTGTACGCCCTATTGACCCAAGATCAAGGATTGATCCCGCAGCTTTTGTTGAAAATGGGGGTTCCGGTAGAAAACCTACAATCCCAGTTAAAGCGCGCAGTGGATCGCTTTCCTCATGTAAGCGGACCGGGCCGGGAAGCCGGGAAAATCTATGTTTCTTCCGATGTGGATCAGGCTTTCCTTGCCGCCGAGCAGCAGGCGGAAAGTATGAAAGACGACTATGTTTCGGTGGAGCATATCTTTTTGGCGTTGCTCTCAAAGCCGAATGCGGCACTCAAAAATCTGTTTCAAACCTTTTCCATCGATAAAGACCGCTTTTTGAAAACTTTGGCGGAGGTACGCGGCAATACCCGTGTAACAAGCGACAGCCCCGAAAGTACCTACGACGCGTTGAAGCGCTATGGAACCGATCTGGTGGAACGCGCGCGCAGTCAAAAGATGGATCCCGTTATTGGGCGCGACGATGAAATCCGCAATGTGATCCGTATTTTGTCACGCAAATCCAAAAATAACCCAGTGCTCATTGGGGAACCCGGCGTCGGAAAAACCGCGATTGCCGAAGGGCTTGCGCAGCGTATTGTACGCGGCGATGTGCCCAACAGCCTGCAGGACAAAACCATTTTTTCACTGGATATGGGTTCTTTGATTGCAGGGGCAAAATTTCGCGGAGAGTTTGAGGAACGCCTTAAGGCGGTTTTAAATGAAGTAAAAAAGAGCGACGGGAGGATCATCCTGTTTATCGACGAACTGCATACCATTGTAGGCGCAGGAAAAACCGAAGGCTCTATGGACGCAGGCAACCTCTTAAAACCTATGCTTGCGCGCGGCGAGCTGCACTGTATCGGCGCCACCACCTTGGACGAATACCGCCAATATATAGAAAAGGACCCGGCTTTGGAGCGCCGGTTCCAGCCGGTTCTGGTACAGGAGCCGACGGTCGAGGATACCATCGCCATCCTGCGCGGGTTAAAGGAACGTTACGAGGTGTATCATGGCGTCAAGATCCAGGATCAGGCCATTATTGCGGCGGCAACGCTTTCAAACCGCTACATTACAGACCGCTTCCTACCCGATAAGGCCATTGACCTCATTGACGAGGCCTGCGCAATGATCCGCACCGAAATTGACTCCATGCCGACTGAGCTGGACATTAT
Source organism: uncultured Clostridia bacterium (assembly GCA_946497265.1). GTDB lineage: Bacteria > Bacillota > Clostridia > Oscillospirales > Acutalibacteraceae > CAMMKL01. The sequence goes on from CAMMKL010000159.1 coordinate 3,004, forward strand.
CCAGCGTAAGATCATCCAGCATGAAATTGAAGAAGCGGCCTTGAAAAAGGAAAACGATACCCTTTCTCAGGAGCATCTGGAAGAGATCCAGAAAGAGCTTGCTGAAATGCGTGCGCAGTTCAACGCTTTGAAGGCGAAATGGGAAAATGAAAAGCAGGCGATCAGCAAAGTGCAGTAGCTTCGGGAAGAAATGGAAGCGCTCAATTCCGAGATTGAGCAGGCTGAACAGCAGTACGACCTGAACAAGGCCGCCGAGCTGAAATACGGCCGCCTTCCCCAGCTGAAAAAGGAACTGGAGGAGGAAGAGGCACTGGCGGAAGGCGGCGCCCGAAAAAACAGCCTCCTGCGCGATAAGGTTACCGAAGCAGAGATCGCCCGCATCATCGAACGGTGGACGGGAATTCCGGTAGCCCGGCTGATGGAAGGGGAAAAGGAGAAACTCCTGCATTTGGAAGATACCCTGCACCAGCGCGTTATCGGACAGAACGAGGCCGTTACCAAGGTGACGGAGGCCATTATGCGTTCGCGCGCAGGTATCCAGGACCCTAATCGCCCGATTGGTTCCTTCCTTTTCCTAGGCCCCACCGGTGTGGGCAAAACCGAGCTTGCCAAAGCGCTGGCGGAAAGCTTGTTCGACGACGAACGCAACATTGTGCGAATCGATATGACAGAGTATATGGAAAAATATTCTGTGTCCCGTTTGATTGGCGCGCCTCCCGGATATGTAGGTTACGAAGAAGGCGGCCAGCTAACCGAGGCGGTTCGCCGCAGACCGTATTCTGTAGTGTTGTTTGACGAGGTTGAAAAGGCCCATCCCGATGTGTTCAATATCCTGCTTCAGGTACTTGACGACGGGCGTATCACCGATTCGCAGGGCCGCACGGTGGATTTCAAAAACACCATACTCATTCTGACCAGCAATTTAGGCTCCTCCGCTTTGTTGGAAGGCATTGGTCCGGATGGGGAAATTACCGAAGCGGCAAAAACACAGGTGGAAGAGCTTTTGAAGCACTCTTTCCGTCCGGAGTTTTTAAACCGGTTGGACGAGATTGTCTTCTATAAGCCTTTGACCCGCGAAGATATTACCCAGATCGTGGATTTGCAGCTTAAGAGTTTAAATCGCCGCTTGCAGGATAAACAGCTCACCTGTGAGGTTACCCCGGAAGCCAAGGCGTTTATTGTGGAAAACGGTTACGATCCGGTCTATGGTGCGCGTCCTCTCAAACGGTTTGTGCAGCGCTATGTAGAGACTCTGATCGCAAAGACCATCCTTTCTCGCGATTTAAACGCGGGGGATACCTTGTTAGTACAAGTGGAACACGCTACCCTTACCGTGACCGTCAAGGGGAGCCGATAATTGGAAAAGCACGTTGCAGCCAAAGTGTTGCAGCGTGTTTTTTTTGATAAAACATCGATTCGTTTCCGGAGGATCCGTATCGTAAGCCCCAAGGACGGCTGTTACGCTCCTGCGTGCCCCAAATTCCCCCTTTGCTGCCAAGGATTAGGAGGGTTTGCCCTGTATGTTTGCTTCCTACTCGATTTGACCGTTTTTGCTGTGAGTAATGCCGCACAAACAAGAAATAATACAACAGAACAAGCAACAAGAAAAGAGGGGGATACGATGGCAGCAACACACAAAGGAGCGATTTCTTTTGGACTCGTCCATATTCCAGTGGCCCTGCATACCGCCACGCAGGACGATGATATCCATTTTAACCAATTATGCAAAGAAGACGGCAGCCGGATTAAATACAAAAAGGTTTGCAGCCACTGTGGGAAAGAGGTTACGGCCCAGGATATTGTGAAAGGCTTTGAGTTTGAAAAGGGGAAATACGTCACCATGACGGAAGAAGACTTTGAAAAAGCAAAAACCCCAAAGGACCGCAGCATACGGATCCTGCACTTTGCCGACTTAAGAAGCATCCGTCCAATTTATTTTGATAAAACCTATCACGCGGTGCCGGAATCCGGAGGGGACAAAGCGTACGAGCTTTTGCGCAAAGCTATGCTGGCAGAAGGAAAAGTAGCTATTGCCAAGACGGTTATGGGGCAGTCGGAAAAGCTTATGTGTATTATCCCCACAGAGAAAGGGTTGCTGATGGAAACCTTATTCTTTTTTACGGAAGTCAAAGAGATGCCGAAGGAACCAGCCCGCCCCGAACTTTCGGATGAAGAGCTAACGATGGCCAAAACCCTAATTAACTCTATGACCAGGGAGTTTGAACCGGAGAAATATCATGACGAATATCAGCAGAGGCTGCGCCAAATCCTAGAAGCTAAAATCAACGGAAAAGAAATTACACAAAGCGAAGGAGAAGAGCATACGAATGTTATCAATATTAT
>CAMMKL010000160.1 GCA_946497265.1 uncultured Clostridia bacterium
CTGCTGCAACGCAACGCTGCCGTATTCAAATCCATTATTGATCCTGTCACAGAATCCGGTTTTAACGGTATTTTCTTAGTAGCGACCAATCCGGTTGACATCATGACACGCATTACCTACACCCTATCCGGATTCAATCCCCGTAGGGTGCTTGGCAGCGGCACGGCGCTGGATACCGCCCGCCTGCGTTATCTTTTGGGGCAATACTTCTCGGTAGACCCGCGCAACATGCACGCCTATGTCATAGGGGAACATGGCGACAGTGAATTTGTACCTTGGTCCCAAGCCATGCTCGCCACCAGGCCGATCTTGGACATCTGTGAACAGTCGGGCGGCAAATGTTCCTATGAGGATATGGATAAAATTACCCAGGAAGTACGCGGCGCGGCGCAAGAGATCATCAAAGCCAAACACGCCACCTATTACGGGATCGGCATGGCGATGGTCCGTATTACAAAAGCCATCTTCGGCAATGAAAGCAGCGTTTTGACGGTATCGGCAATGCTGCGCGGTGAATACAATCAAAACGGCATTTACGTTGGCGTACCGTGCATCGTAAATCGCAATGGTATCCAAAAAGTGCTTACTCTGGATCTCAATGAAAAGGAAATGGAACTGTTCCGCAATTCCTGCCAAACCCTTCAGGAATCGTATGCGGATTTAAACTTAGGGTAAAAACAATTTACAAGCAGCAGACTGGAAAAGGGCTGCTGTTCGTAAAAAGGCACTATGTTCCGGTAAGGGACATAGTGCTTTCTTACGTTGTGGTTTCCAAGGGGATCACGCCCCATTTACCACAGCTTTCTAGCGGCGTTGCCGTAACTGCGCTGCCCCGGAGAGGATAATAGAAATACTGTTTACCTCAAAAAATTCTATTCTATTTTGCTCCGATACGTTGGTTTGGGTCGGCAACCAAATCTTTTTTAAGCTATTAATCCAAAGGCGTTGCCAATAGGAAGAGTAATTTTTACAGAGCCTTTTATTCTGCAAAATTTTCATCATAACAAAAGGTCCCGACCAATAGCCGGGACCTTTCTTTTATACGGAAATGCTGCTACAAACGAACTTACTTAAGGCCGTTCTCGTAGCTCTGGATCATCTTTTTCACCATCTGGCCGCCAACAGAACCAGCCTGACGGGAAGTCAGGTCGCCGTTGTAACCCTGCTTCAGGTTTACGCCAACTTCAGCGGCAGCTTCCATCTTGAACTTATCCATCGCTTCGCGGGCTTCGGGAACGATCACGTTATTTCTAGACATTTTACATACTCTCCTTAAACAAATTTTTTATTTGAAAACTTTCATTTCTTGCGTTTGCAATAGTATTGTGTGTAGCAATTTATCAATTATCAATGACAAATTTTTGCAAAATGAATGGAAATCCCGAACCTTAAAATGTATAACCTTTTGCCGATGGAACTCCTGCCAGCAGCAGCACCGAACAAGCAGCCAAAAGTGGATATACGCCGCCCTCCTTTTTAACATGTACCGGAAAATCATGCGGTTCCACTACTTCCCCGGATAGCGTTATTACGCTTCTTTGCAGGCTGACGACCGATTCATCCTGCCGTAGGCTGGCTATGCTTACCGTATCGCGGGGAGCGGTTCCGCAGGTAAGGGCAATGCATCCACTCTTACGTAAAATCTCAGCCGCTGCTTCGTTTTGGGAGTCCAATACCGGAAGCACACCGTCCGCAATTTTCCCTTTTTGTGAACAAAATGAGTTTTTAAAAACCAAAATGCCGTTCATATGTTCCATTTTCGGAACTTCTGTACAGTCCCAAAGCAAAAAAGACGGTTCCTTGACGCCTCCCACCACAGTATTAGGGCCGCAATACTGCACACCGCCGTAGGTATTAAGCGCCCGGCGCAGAACTTGCCCTGTCTGCCAATCTTCTTTTGATCCACATAACACTACCGTAACCATTCCTTCACCGCTTTTCCAGTATTTGTCTTATTCCTATTGTTTGTCAAAAATTTTTTCTTATACTGGAAAACCGGGATTCTTCGCGCAGATTTGAAATGGAGTCCCTGTAAAAACAAAAGGAAACCGGACGGTTCCCTTTCATAACACAAAAAGCCGGACGTTTTGCGTCCGGCAATCATCGTTATGTCAATCTGCTGCTCCGATTCTGCGGAAGCGCTGATACCGTTCTTCCAGGAGCTGTTCGACAGGCAAAGCCTTTTTTTCATGCAATTTGTTATAAATGATATTGCGCAAGCTGTCTACAAGCTTATCCTCAATATGTTTGGGTTCCCGAATAATCTTTTCGATAACGCCCATCTTGTATAAATCCTGGGAGGTCAACTTCAGGCATTCGGCGGCCTGGGCTGTCTTGGAAGAATCCTTCCACAGGATGCTTGCGCAGCCTTCAGGAGATATAACGGAATAAATGGCGTTTTCCAACATCCATACTTCATCGGCTACGGCCAATCCCAATGCGCCGCCGCTCCCCCCTTCTCCCAGCAAGATAGAGAGGATCGGGGTTTTGAGGGTAATCATTTCAAATAGGTTTTCTGCAATCGCCTGGCCTTCGCCGCGCTCCTCCGCCCCAATACCGCAGTAAGCGCCCGAGGTATCCACCAGGCAAAGAACCGGACGATGGAACTTCTCAGCCTGTTTCATCAAGCGGAGGGCTTTTCGGTATCCTTCCGGATGCGCCGAACCAAAATTGCGGAACACCTTCTCCTTGGTATTGTGCCCTCGCTCGATGCCGATGACCGTCACGGGCATGCCGTTTAATTCCGCAATGCCGGAAACAATGGCCCGGTCGTCCCCGAACCGGCGGTCGCCATGCAGTTCAAAAAAGGAATCTCCAAACAGGCGGCCGATATAATCCAGGGCAGTAGGGCGGTCGATGGCGCGCGCAGCTGCGACCCGTTCGATAGCCTTCATTGTCCTTCCTCCTTTGTATGCAGGGCGATCAGACGGGCGAGCGTTTCCTTTAGCTCGCCGCGTGGCACAATTGCATCCACAAACCCTTTTTCCAGTAAGAATTCCGAACGCTGGAAGCCCTGCGGAAGCCGCTGGCGGATGGTTTGTTCTATGACGCGTGGCCCGGCAAAGCCCACCAGTGCCTTGGGTTCCGCCAAAATAATACCCCCTTCCATGGCAAAGCTCGCCGTCACGCCGCCGGTAGTAGGGTCGGTCAGCACCGTGATATAAAGCAGGCCCGCATCGCTGTGGCGTTTGGCAGCTCCGCTGGTTTTGGCCATCTGCATGAGGGAAAAAATGCCTTCCTGCATTCGCGCGCCACCGGAAACCGTAAAGATGACGATGGGTAATCGGTTTTTGGTTGCGTACTCAAACATCCGGGTAATCTTTTCCCCGGTTACCGAACCCATGCTCCCCATCATAAACGAAGAATCCATTACGCTTAGGGCGCAGGCATGGCCGCCGATGCGCGCTGTGCCGCAGATTACCGATTCGTTTTCCCCGCTGCTCAACCGTGCGTTTTTCAGCTTTTTGGTATAGTCGGGAAAATCCAGGAGGTTTTTTGACAGCAGGTCCTTGTCAAATTCCTGAAAACTGTCTTCGTCCACGGTAATCGCAATTCTCTGGCGTGCATTTAACCGGAAATGATGCCGGCATTTGGGGCACACCTGCAGGTTTTCCTCCAAATCGGAAGAAAGCAGCATGGATTTACAGGAAGGGCATTTGATCCAAAGATCGTTCGGTACAAAAGGCTTCGACGTAACTTTATTGTACCATTCGCTCCCTTCCAAGGCGTTGAGCGGCTTCTTAAATAAGGAATTGGGCAGCATCTTACTTCACCTCATCCTTTCGCTCGGCTTCCCGTTCCGCCATAAAGGAGGTGGTATAGCTCCCGGATGTAAATCGGTCGTCCATCAGGATATCGGCCTGCAATTCGGCATTGTGGTCGATGCCGTCGATGACCAGTTCACTGAGCGCCGTCTTCATCTTGCGGATCGCCTGGTCGCGGGTATCGCCATGCACCACCAGCTTTCCAATCATGGAATCATAAAAAGGCGGGACAAAATAATCTTGATAGACTGCTGTTTCAAACCGCACGCCGGGGCCTCCCGGGATGTGCAAAAGGTTGATCCGGCCGCAGCTTGGGCGGAAATCAAAATCCGGGTTTTCGGCATTGATACGGCATTCAATCGCGTGACCGTTCAGCCGGATATCGCTTTGGTTGAACGAAAGCGGGATGCCCGAAGCAATCCGCAGCTGCCACTGGACCAGATCGATGCCGGTGACCATTTCGGTGACCGGATGCTCCACCTGTAAGCGGGTATTCATTTCCATAAAATAGAAATTCCCGTCGCCGTCCAACAAAAATTCAATGGTCCCCGCGTTTTCATAGTTGACGGCTTTCGCAGCTTTCGCCGCCGCTTCCATCATCCTGGCGCGGGTTTCCTCATTGATCGCCGGAGATGGGCTCTCCTCGATCAGCTTCTGATTTTTTCTCTGCACCGAGCATTCCCGCTCGCCCAGACAGACCACATTGCCGAATTTATCGCACAGGATTTGCACTTCAATGTGTTTGACGGGGTTTAAGTACTTTTCCATATAGACAGCGCCGTCGCCGAACGCGCTCTGTGCCTCGCCGGACGCTGAACGGAAGGCGTTTAGGAATTCGTCTCGGCTATTGACCAGCCGAATACCGCGCCCACCGCCGCCTGCTTTGGCTTTGATCAACAAAGGGTAGCCGATCTTCTCCGCTTCGGCAAGCGCCTCATCGGCGTTGGTGATCACATCGCAGCCCGGCGTAACCGGAACCCCCGCTGCACGCATGGTTTTTCGCGCCTGATCCTTATCCCCCATGCGGGAGATCATTTCAGAGCTTGGTCCAATAAAAGCGATATTGCACTGTTCGCACAAGGATGCGAATTTAGCATTTTCAGAGAGCAACCCATAGCCGGGGTGGATCGCCTGCGCGCCGGTTTCCACCGCGATGGTCAGGATTGCCGCCATATTCAAATAGCTGTCTGCCACCTGTGCGCCGCCAATACAGTAGCTTTCATCGGCAAGGCTCACGTGTAGGGCGTCTTTGTCCGCCTCCGAATAAACCGCAACAGTCGAAACTCCCATCTCATGGCAGGCACGGATAATGCGCACCGCAATTTCCCCGCGGTTTGCAATCAGAACTTTCGAAAACACGCTGTCACTCTCCTTTTACCAGAGCAAACGAAAACTCCGCGCTCACAGCCAGATCCCCGTTGACATACCCTTTCGCTTCAATAAAATAGAAAATACGCCTGTTTTTCAGCAAAGTGCATTCAATCTCCAGCGTGTCCCCAGGCCGGACCTGATGCTTATATTTTGGGTCTTTAATGTGGGTAAAC
>CAMMKL010000161.1 GCA_946497265.1 uncultured Clostridia bacterium
GTCGTCCCCGCCCGTCCGGGCGCCCGATTTGATCTCGCTGACTGCCTGGGCGATCTCTTGGGTTACGTTGCCTTTTACATAATCGATCGTCAGACGCAAAGCGTTTTTAAAGGTCTTGGCCTTAGCGTTGCCGTGTGCCTTGAACACCGGTTTGCTGATCCCCATAATGGGCGCGCCGCCGTACTCATTGTAATCCATCTGTTTTTTGAGTTCCTTCATATTGGACAGGATCAAAGCCGCCGCAATTTTCGTCTTCGCATTTTTCGTGAGGATGTCCTTTATTTTGCCCATCAGGGTCATAGCCACGCCCTCATAAAGCTTTAAAATCAGGTTGCCCGAAAAACCGTCTGCCACCACCACGTCGGCGGCGTCAACCGGGATATCGCGCGCCTCTATGTTGCCGATAAAATGGATCGGGCTTTGTTTTAACAGGGCAAACGCTTCGTGGCGCAGGTCGTCGCCCTTGTGTTCTTCGGTGCCTACATTGGCCAAGCCGACGCGGGGATTTTTCACCTTCATCACGCGTTCCATATAAATGGAACCCATCACGCCGAATTGCTGAAGCTGCTCGGCGCGGCACTGGACGTTCGCACCGCTGTCGATCAACATAAAGCAGCCGTTTGACTTTGGCATGATGGGGGCAAACCCTACGCGCTGTATCCCTTTGATACGTTTGACAATCAGCCTGGCTCCCACAACCAGAGCGCCGCTGTTGCCGGCAGAGACAAAAGCGTCGCCTTCGCCTGCGGCGAGGCGGCGGAGGCCCTCCGCCATGGAGCAATCCTTTTTGCTTTTCACCACCTCGCCGGGATGATCCTCCATCGTCAGCACCTGGGGCGCGTGCACAATCTCCATCCGGTTAAGGGAAATATTGTATTCCCGGGCGGTCTTTTTAATCTCTTCCTGGGGGCCGACCAACATCACGTCGATGCCGTATTCTGCTACCGCATCCGCGCAGCCCTTCATAATTTCAAGCGGAGCGTTGTCCCCGCCAAAAGCGTCTACGATGATCTTCATAATCTTTCCTGCTCCTTTATGATGATATCCAATTGTTCCAACGCCCGCCGCGAAAGGGCGGCATACCGTTCCTTTTTATCGCGAATATGCGGTTTAATGGGCGGCAGTACGCCGAAATTCGCCCCCATCGGCTGAAATCGCTTCACCGTTTCATCGCTGATGTATCCGGCCAAAGCGCCCATCATGGTCACGCCGGGCAAGAAGAGGGGGTTCTCCCCCCGCAGGCGGCGCACCGCGTTAAGGCCCGCCAAAATTCCGGAGGAAGCCGATTCCATATATCCCTCTACCCCGGTGATCTGCCCGGCAAAGAAAAGTTCCGGATTCTTTCGCATTTGATACCCGGCGTTGAGCAGGCGGGGGGAGTCGAGGAAGGTATTGCGGTGCATAACGCCATAACGCATAAAATCCGCCGAATGCAAAGCCGGGATCAACCCGAACACCCTTTTTTGCTCCCCAAATTTTAAGTTTGTTTGAAAGCCTACCAGATTATAAAGGCTGCCCGCCCGGTTTTCCTTGCGAAGCTGTACTACCGCCCAAGGGCGGCGGCCGGTGCGCGGGTCGCGCAGGCCCACGGGTTTGAGCGGACCGAAACGCAGGGTATCTTTTCCACGCTGGGCCATCACTTCCACGGGCATGCAACCCTCGTATACTTTCGGGTCGCGCATATCAAAATCATGAACCGGCGCGCGTTCAGCGGCAAGGAGGGCTTCGTAAAAGCGCTCGTATTCTTCCTTGTTCATTGGGCAATTGATATAGTCGTCGTCTTCGCCTTTGTCGTAGCGGGAGGCGGTAAAGGCCAGGCCCATGTCCACGCTTTCCGCCGTAACAATCGGCGCGGCGGCGTCATAAAAGCTAAGGCAGCCCCCGCACAGAGCGGAGATGTCCCGCGCGAGCGCGTCGGAGGTCAGCGGCCCGGTAGCTACCACCGTAATACCCTTTTCCGGCAGCGAACAGACCTCTTCGGATACCACCGTAATGAGGGGATGCGCCCGGATCTGTTCGGTCGCGAGCCTGGAAAATTCACCGCGGTCCACCGCGAGCGCACCGCCCGCCGGGACGGCGCTCCGATCGGCACATTCCATCAACAGGGAACCGAACCGGCGCATTTCTTCCTTTAAAAGCCCGGCCGCGCTTTCCACCCGCATGGCCTTTAGGGAATTGGAGCAAATCAGTTCGGCAAATAAGGGGCTTTCATGAGCGGGGGAATATTTCCCCGGTTTCATCTCGTACAAAAGCACCGGTACGCCCGCCCGGGCAATCTGCCAAGCGGCTTCGCAGCCCGCCAACCCGGCTCCTATGACTGTTATTTTCGTCTCCATTATTCCTCGTTCTTCTCTTCTACACGTTCATAGCCGCAGTCCGGGGTGACGCAGTAGATGCGCGGCTTTTTGCCTTTTTTCTTCAACAGGGTTTTTCCACAGCGCGGGCACTTCTCCTGAATGGGTTCGTCCCACGAAACAAAGTCGCATTCCGGGTAATGGTCGCAGCCGTAAAAAATGCGGCCCTTTTTCGTTTTCTTTTCAATCACCTTGCCGCCGCACTTGGGGCATTCGGCGCCTGTTTCTTTGACAAGCTTTTTAATGTTTTTGCATTCCGGATAGCCGGGGCAGGCGATAAACCGGCCGTAGCGCCCGGTTTTGATGACCATCTGGCGGCCGCACTTTTCGCAGATGATATCCGTTTTGTCCTCTTCCAGCTGAATTTTAACGCCCTGCATCTCATCTTTGGCTTTTTTAAGAGTTTTTTCAAAATCGCCGTAGAAATCATGCAGGATCTGCACCCATTCCTTTTCGCCGTCTTCGATGGTATCCAGATCTTTTTCCATGGCGGCGGTAAATTTGACATTCACTATTTTAGGAAACCGCTCTTTCATCAGTTTGGTGGCTACCTCGCCTAGCTCGGTGGGCTTAAGCACCTTGCTCTCCCTAGTGACGTAACCGCGGCCGACAATGGTGGTAATCGTGGCCGCGTAAGTCGAGGGGCGGCCAATACCGTTCTCCTCCAGCGCTTTGATCAGGGAAGCCTCCGTATAGCGCGGGGGCGGCTGGGTAAAGTGCTGGTTGGGAACCAGCTCTTTTACGCGGGCTTTCATCCCTTCCTCAAGCGGCGGAAGGGTACCTTCGCTTTCTCCCGTTTCATCCTTGCTTTCTTCGTACAGCACGGTAAATCCGTCAAAGGTGACCCGATAGCCGGAGGCTTTGAAAAGGTAATCCCCGGCGGTGATATCCGCCTGGGTCGTACTTTGCAGGCAGTTGGCCATCTGGCAGGCAATAAAGCGTTCCCAGATGAGCTTATAGAGCTTATATTGGTCTGAGGTAAGGCTGTCTTTTACCTGATCCGGCGTCAGTCCCGGCATAGAGGGGCGAATCGCCTCGTGGCCGTCCTGCGCGTTGGCACGGGATTTGAACACGCGCGGCTTGTCGGGCAGATATTTCGGGCCGTATTTCTGTTCAATGAACTCCTTGGCGTCCCGGATGGCATCTTCGGAAATACGCAGGGAGTCGGTTCTCATATAGGTAATAAGACCTACCGCGCCCATATCCCTGATTTCCACGCCTTCGTAAAGCTCCTGCGCCGCCTTCATGGTGCGCCGGGCCTGGAAGCCCAGCTTGCGGCTGGCTTCCTGTTGTAACGTGGAGGTGATAAACGGCGGGGCGGGCGATTTGCGCCGGGTGCCTTTTTTCACCTTTGTTATGACAAACTCCGCGTCCTTAAGGGCTTCCATTATTTTATCGGCCTGTTCGCCGTTTTCAATCTTGATCTTTCCGTTTGCATCGCCATAAAAACTAGCGGCAAATTGCTTACGGCTGCCCTGTGGAATCAGCTTGGCGTCGATCGACCAATACTCTTCCGGCTGAAAGGCGCGGATTTCTTCCTCCCGGTCCACAATGATACGCACAGCCACCGATTGTACGCGGCCGGCGGAAAGGCCGCGGCGGATTTTCTGAGATAAAAACGGGCTTAGCTTGTAACCCACCAAGCGGTCCAAAATGCGGCGCGCCTGCTGGGCGTTTACAAGATCCAAATCGATTTTACGTGGAGAGGACATTCCGTTGGAAACGCCCGTTTTGGTAATTTCATTAAATGTCACACGGTTTTTTTCATCCAGATCCAGGCCCAGCAAATAGGCCAGATGCCAGGAAATCGCTTCCCCTTCGCGGTCGGGGTCGGTGGCAAGCAGAACAGAATCGCTTTCTTTTGCGGCGCTGGTCAACTCTTCCACCAGTTTTTCCTTTCCTTTGATCACTTCATATTTGGGTTTGAAATCGTGTTTGACGTCCACGCACAGGCGCGCTTCCGGCAAATCCCGCACATGGCCCATGGAGGCGATTACCGAATAATCTCCCCCCAAGTATTTCTGTATGGTTTTCGCCTTGGCGGGCGATTCCACAATTACCAGTTTTGACATAACTCTTAATCACCTTATTTTTTGATAGCTTCTGCCGGGCAATGCCTGCAACAGTCCGGAAAGTTCTAATTCCGTTACCGCACGCAATAGCATTCCCATTGGAAGCTTTGTTTTTTCCAACAACTGCTCCACCGGCTGCGCATCTTTGGTAAGAACTCCATAAAGAAGTTTCCCCTCACAGGATAACGAATCCAGCAATTCGGGCAACGCCAATTTTTCCGAAGGTTCGAAATCCGTTTGCATTGGCCCTACCTTTTTCTTGATCCGGGATGGTTCCATCTGCGCTATAACAGAGATAACGCCGCTTGCCGCCCCCGGTTCCTTAAAATGGGGCTGTAGGGTATCAGCCCCCACCGAAGTCAGCCCATATTCTTCTAAGATATCCGCCGCTTGGGTTACAAGCTTTGCCCCGCTTTTGATCAATTCGTTGGTCCCGCAAGAGGCCACGCTGCGCACATCCCCAGGCACGGCGAACACATCCCGCCCCTGTTCCAGCGCAAGGTTCGCCGTAATCAGCGAACCGCTTTTCCTCCCGGCTTCCACCACCAAAGTGCCCTGGCACAAACCCGAGATGATGCGGTTTCTCATGGGAAAATAGTAACCGGCCGCCGGAGTATCGGGTGGGTATTCGCTGCAAAGGGCTCCCGTTTGGGAAATCGCATAGCGCAGGTCGATGTTCTCCGCCAGATACGGGGTGTTGATTCCACAGCCCAGCACCGCGACGGTCAACCCTCCGCCTTGCAAGGCGCCCTTATGGGAGGCGGAATCCACCCCCAGCGCGCCGCCGCTTACAACGGTAACGCCTGCGCGCGCCAGCTCCATACCAAACTGAAACGCCAAATTCTTTCCGTACGGAGTTGCCTGCCGG
>CAMMKL010000162.1 GCA_946497265.1 uncultured Clostridia bacterium
TGTGCGTCAGCCGCACGGCGGAGGAAGTTTTGTTAATATGCTGACCGCCGGCGCGGCTGGAACGGAACACGTCCATTTTAATAACTTCCGGAGCAATCTCTACGCACAGGTCTTCGTTGATTTCCGGCATAACCTCCAAAGAGGCAAAAGAAGTATGGCGGCGGCCGGAAGCGTCAAACGGGGAAACGCGCACCAAACGGTGAACGCCCGATTCCCCCTTTAGGTAACCATAAGCATTTTCACCTTCAATCAAAATGCTGGCGCTTTTTAAGCCGGCTTCTTCACCGTCCAGATAATCCAGCGTTTTGACTTTAAAATCATGGCGTTCCCCCCATCGGCAATACATCCGGTAAAGCATCTCTGCCCAATCCTGAGCTTCCGTCCCGCCGGCGCCCGCGTGAAAGGTTAGAATGGCGTTGTTTTTGTCGTACTCCCCGGTTAGCAGGGTGGCAAGCCGTTGCTTCTCCAGCTCCTTTTGAATAGTATCCCGTTCTCCCTGGGCTTCCGGCAGAAGGGAGAGGTCTTCCTCCTCATCCGCCATATCCACCAAGGCGAGGGCATCTTCATAATTGGCCACAAGCCGTTCATAGGCCTCTACCTTATTTTTTAAGGAACCAGCCCGTTGCAGGATCTCCTGAGATTTTTCCACGTTGTCCCAAAAGCCCGGTTCCGCCTGTTTGAGCTCCAGCTCGGCGATCTCGGTCTTCATTGCATCCAAGCCCAGAGCTTCTCCAAGGCCGTCCAGGTCCGGTTTCAAATCCTGAAGCTGGAGGCGTATCTCTTCAAATTGCAGCATAATTTCTCAACCTCGTCTTTCATCCAATGGAATTCCTATGCGAATCGGAATTGCCGTTAAGATCGATTCCTATGATCTAACCATCCCTATATTATAAAAGAGAAGTGAAAAAAAGTAAAGGAATGCCGTATCAAAAAAGGGAAAAAAGAGCAAAATCTAAAACAATATGTTAACCCATCGTAAAACATCTGCGATAATCATTGCAGTTTCTTTCAATATTATGTACAATAAGATTTAATAGAATCGCGTGTTCTTAACTGGAGGAGATTATATGATCGATTATTCCGGCGTCCCATGTCCGGTATGCGGCGAAAAATTTGATGTTTTGGATGATATTGTGGTTTGCCCGGAATGTGGCGCGCCTTACCACCGGGAATGTTACCGCAAGGAAGGGCACTGCGTTTATGAAGAAAAGCATGCGGCCCATGAATCCTGGAAACCGCCTGTCCAGGAAAACAGCCGTCAAGAGGAAGCGGCCGGCGCCCAGAGAACCAAGGTTTGTCCGCGTTGTTCCACCAAAAATTACCCGGACGCGTTGTTCTGCGATAAATGCGGCCTGCCGTTTTCGGCCAATCCTACCGCCTCGCCCTTTGGAGGAGCGGTTCCGGGGCAAGGGTTCCCGCAAGGAAGCCCGATGGCCGGTATGCCGATGGTTTTTGACCCACTCGGTGGGGTAAGCCCATCGGAGGAATTCGACAAGGGGGTTACGGCGGGAGAACTTGCCAAATACGTCAAGAACAATACGCCGTATTACCTTCCGGTGTTTAAGCGTATCCGGGACGAAGGCAGGGGAAAATTCAGTTTTGTCGCTTTTTTGTGTACCGGCGGATGGCTTTTATACCGCAAACAGTACAAGATGGGCATATGGATTACCCTGGCGGTCCTGTTGCTTACCATTGTTTCCACCTGCCTGCAAATTTTTTATATTTCCCCTTTGGCAACCGACCTAGCCGGACAGGCCGGTATCAACCTGCAACAGTCGGTGACTTTGGAAGCGCTCATGGCTTCTGAAGAGTTCCGGCGGGCGGTCGCCGGCTTGGACGGCGGAAGCATCTTCCTGTTGTATCTGCCTTATTTGCTGATGCTGGTCCGTTTCGGCATTATGATATTCGTCGGCTTTATGGGGAACAAGCTTTATTACCGGCACTGCATCAATGAGGTGGCGCGTATCAAGGAAGAAGCTTCCAGCGAAGAGGAGTGTACGCAAACCCTGCAGGCGAAGGGCGGCGTGAACAACACTTTGGCTATGATTCTGTTGGTTGCCTATATCGCTATCACCTATTTGCCTATGGTCTTGTCTATGTTCATTTGGTAGCCCCGAACTGTAGAAAAAACGAAAACAACGCCGCTGACCCGTTGCCTTACGGCAGAACGACATGGTTTTCAGCGGCTTATGTTTTATGGCATGAATGATGAATAGGAGGTTACGGCTATGAAGATCACCAAAGCGGTTATCCCCGCAGCGGGCCTTGGGACCAGGGTCCTGCCTGCGACCAAAGCGATGCCCAAGGAAATGTATCCTATAGTGGACAAACCGGCAATCCAATATATAGTAGAGGAAGCGGTGGCTTCCGGGATTACCGACATCTTGATCATTACCAACCGTGGCAAAGGGGTAATCGAAGACCACTTTGACCGTGCTCCTGAATTGGAAGAAAAGCTGCTTTCCGCGCATAAACAGGCGATGTATGAAGAGATTGTCGGCCTTTCCAGGCTTGCAAATATCTATTTTGTACGTCAAAAGGAAACGAGAGGCCTTGGCCACGCGGTAAACTGCGCCCGTTCGTTTGTAGGCAAGGAGCCGTTCGCGGTATTGTATGGAGACGATGTGATTATCGGAGAGGACCCGGCCTGTGGCCAGTTGATACGAGCTTTTGACGAATATGGGTTGGGTGTGGCCGGAGTGAAACAGGTAACACCTCAAGCCATTGCAAAGTATTGTTCCCTCAAGGTGGAACCTTTGCGGGACAACCTTTTTCGCTGTACGGACATGGTTGAAAAACCCAAGCCGGATCAGGTTATGTCTCTGTATTCCATTCTGGGGCGCTGTGTACTTCCTCCGGAAATTTTCGATATCTTGGACCAGACCCCGCCTGGCGCCGGAGGAGAAATTCAATTAACCGACGCCATGCGTGTACTGGCCCGCTCGAGCGGGATGGTTGCCGTCGATTTTACGGGCGTCCGTTATGACATGGGAAACAAGCTGGGCGTGATGCAGGCGGCGGTAGAGGTTGCTTTGCATCACCCTGAAATCGGGGAAGCCTTCCGCCTTTATCTTAAGGGGATCGCCGGTTCTTTATAATCCGGCGCCTATTTTATGAAGTACAAGGAAAGGAAGCGGCAAGTTTTTCCTATGGAAAAAGCCTCAAGAGGGGCACGCAGGTAAACGTTAAATTAATTTTGCTCTTTCCCGGTAACGATTCCACTTGACCGTGTTTTGCCGCAGTGTCATAGGCGATACGCTTATCTCCGGCTTAAACTCGCGATCCGGAACAAGCTCTCCAAGCGGAGGGTTACCCTCCTGCCGCTGCCGGCTCCACCAGGCTGAGCGACGCCACATATATCTTATGCTTCACTTTTGTGTGTTGAATCGGGGTGGCTATGCGTCCCCTCATGGCCTTCCCATCTCAGAGCTCCTTCCGGAAATTAATATAAGAACGGCTTTTGTGTTACTTCCTACTTGCTCTTCTTACTCCAGATTCTGCTTGTAAGCTGCTGCTAGATGCCGTCATCTAATGTCCTGTGTTATGCAACTTTTCCAGAAGGATAGAGCCTCATTTGGGTTAGTTGGTGTTTGAGAGCTCAACGATACCCCTTGAAGGCTCTGTCCTTCTACTTCTTTATTCCCTTTTTCTTTTATCCCTGTCCAACTCGTATGGTATCTATAACCCAGCAAAGCATTTCACGAAAACAATTGACAAAATTCAGCCTAACTGCTATAATATTTCTTACGCAAAGAAGGGCCACTAGCTCAGTTGGTTAGAGCAACCGGCTCATAACCGGTCGGTCCGGGGTTCGAGTCCCTGATGGCCCACCAGCATTAACCGCATCCATCGGCATTGTTCGTCGATGGATGCGGTTTTTATTAGCGCCGATGGTAAAAAAACAGTTCAACTGAGGGTAGAAAAAAAACAACTTTCGTAAAGGAATCAGCATCCAGCATAGACCGGATGCTGAAAAAACAAGTTGGCGATGAAGAGACAGGCCGTGTAGTGCCGGTAGCTCCCTAATAGGGGGCTCCAGTGTGAAAATGAGATTGATAATTCGTTCATTGCTCCCTTTAGGGAACTACCACAAGCAATAGGGCCTGTTCAAACCACCCGTTCAACGGCTGGCTTTGATTTTTGTTCGGTAAATATTCCTAAAAGAAGGCTTCTCTAGCGGATGTTGCAATCTTCCGGTTTTTTGTCGAACCGCAGCCCCTTAAATACCGGATGGCGTAAACCGCCGTTTTCTGTTTTATACAGGAACTGTACCGTACAGACGAGCTTGGGTTCCAACCATCGGGCAATTTCATTTTCATGCCCGCGAGGAACATGGATAGGGGGCGTTTTCCTGTGCGGCTGGCGTTTAATGACGGCGAACGCTTCCCCGCCTACTCCTAACGTAACATGGCCCTGATAAATCAGTTTTCCGTTTTCATACTGTCCCAAAACGATACTGGTCACATGGTTTTCTTTGGGGATCCATCCGCATACCACATAGTCTTCATCCAAGAGGTGTTTCATTTTTAGCCATAGCTTCGTGCGTTTCCCCTGAAAATACAAGCTTTCTTTTTGTTTCGCTACCATTCCCTCCAGCCCTTGTTGCCCTGCAAGCGCAAACAGCTCCTCTGCTTGTTCAAAGGAAAAAACGCGGGAAGCCGCCAGCCTGTCTGATTCCGTAATTGCTTTGTTCAGGTATTTTTTTCGTTCGGTCAGCGGTTTGGCCATCAAATTTTCCCCGTCGAAATAAAGGCAGTCGAACGCCACAAAACAAGCGGGATAGCGTTTGCTTTCCATTGCTATTTTAAAGCGGTTGCTCATAAGGCTGCGTCGTTGGATTGCTTCAAAGTTTGGTTTGCCGTTCACGATACAAAGAAGTTCCCCATCTAAAATACATTTTTTGTTCGCCTGTTGGTGAATTTGTGATAGCTCCGGCACTTTGGGGATCATTTTGATGTACCGCTTGTTGCGCAGTTCCGTTCCGCCCTTAGGATCCAGATAGGCTATACATCGTTCCCCGTCCCATTTTAACTCATATATCCAGTCTGGGTCCACAAACAAAGGCACGTTTTCGGCAATCAGCATGGGAGCGATATGCTTTTCCAGGAACAGATCGCTCATGATGCGCTTTTCTTTCTTCCTCTTGGTTTTTTGGGCGGCGTTTTTTCATTCTCAATCTGTTTTAAACTTGCCCGAAGGGGGGCCATAATATTGATAACATTTCTATTCTCTTCTCCTTCGC
>CAMMKL010000163.1 GCA_946497265.1 uncultured Clostridia bacterium
TGGGACTTCCCGCCCATCGTCTTTACCGAAGGGATTTCCCGCGAACCCTCTACCGATATGGGTCTTACCATCGCCTATTCGCTGCTTGCCAGCTTGCTCATCGCCCTTTCCCTGGTACCCACCCTTTCCTCCACCATCCTGCGCAACGCCACGCTGAAAAAGCAGCCTCTCATCGACCGCTTCATCCATTGGTACAGCAGGCGCCTGGCCTTTGTCCTGCAGCACCGAGCCGTACCGCTTATTTTGGTTGCCATCCTGTTTGGACTCGCCCTGTTCGGCGCCACCCGGATGGGAACCGCCATGATGCCGGAAAGCGACAGCTCCGAGATTACCGTCAGCCTGGAAACCGGCAAAGAAGCTTCCATAGAAGATACACGCGCACTCGGCGATCAGGTTTCGGCAATCATCCAGGGGATGCCGGGTGTGGAAACAGTCGGTGCAATGCAGTCCGGCAGCAGCAGCAACCAGATCAGCATGTATGTGGTGCTCAAAGAGGGGCGCGACCGAACCAGCCAGCAGATCTGCCAGGATATCCAGGATGCGACTGCCGGCCTGGGCTGTGAAATCAGCGCTATTTCTTCCAACGATATGATGTCGATGGGCGGCTCCGGACTGGAAATCAACATCCGGGGCGACGATCTGGATGAGCTGCAAAAAATCGCTTCCGAGGTATCCGGTATCGTAACCGGCATTGAGGGGACACAGGAAGTCACCGACGGCACGGAGGAAAGCGCCGGTGAAACCCGCATAACCGTGGACAAAAACAAGGCGCTTTCTTATGGCCTGACCGTCGCCCAGGTGTATCAGGAAATCGCGCAGGCCATCCAGTCGGAAACAACCGCCACCACGCTTTCTCTGGAATCGATGGATTATCCGGTAATCGTTGCCAAAGACCCGAAAAACCATTTGACCCGTGCAACCCTCGGGGACCATATCCTTACGGGCACCCGAAACGGGGAAAGCGTCGAAGTTCCTCTGAACGAAATCGCCTCGATTACAGAGGCAAGCGGCCTTTCCTCCATCAGCCACGAAAATTATGTACGCAGCATAACGGTCAGCGCGCAGATAGCGGAAGGGTATAACATTGGCCTTGTCAGCCGCGAGTTGGAAAAAGAATTGGCGAATTACGACGTGCCCGACGGGTACACAGTGGAAATCGCCGGTGAAAACGAAACGATCAACAATACCATCCGCGACCTGCTGATGATGGTGGGCCTTGCTATCCTGCTGATCTATTTTATCATGGTCGCGCAGTTCCAGTCCTTCCTATCCCCCTTCATCGTCATGTTTACCATTCCTCTGGCCTTTACCGGCGGCCTGTTGGGCCTGTGGATTTTTGGTTACGAGATCAGTACCGTATCCCTCTTAGGCCTTCTGGTTCTGGCAGGCGTGGTGGTAAACAACGGCATCGTCTTTGTAGATTATGCAAATCAGCTCCGTCTAAGCGGCCTGGAACGGCGCGAAGCGTTAGTGGAAACCGGCAAACGCCGCATCCGGCCGATCCTGATGACGGCACTTACCACCATCCTGGGCTTGTTCACCATGGCGCTCGGCATCGGTACCGGAGCCGACATGTTCCAGCCAATGGCCATCGTCATCATCTTCGGCCTGACCTACGCTACCTTGCTTACCCTATTTATCGTGCCGATCCTGTGCGACATTTTCCAAAAGAAACCGCCCAAGAATATCGACGTAGGGGACGGGGATTCCCAGCCTACCGAACTGCTTTGAACCGTTTCACAACCGGAAAGCGATAAAAAAACGTCCTGCCGTTCCGGCGTATTGCCGGAAATCGGTAGGACGTTTCTTGTGTGTACGATGCCGTCTTCGGGTAATATAAAGAAAAGCAGCCCCATCAAAGGGCCGCTTTCCTTGGTCAGCAGCTTGCGCCGCCGATGGTTTCTTCTTCCAGGATTTCTTCCTTGCGCTTCAATAGGTTGTTGGCAACCAGCATTTTTTCCACCTTTTCCACGCCCAAGCGCTCCACCGTCTCGCCGAAGCGTTCGCCGGTTTTGCCCTTGCTCTTAAAAAGCAAAATCGCCTTCTCTACAACATCCAGCGCTTCTTCCTGTGTAAACAAGCGGTTTAGGGGGCTGCCGATACGGATCTTTTTGCCCCAGCGCCCGCCCACATAAACGCGATACATTGTCTCGCTGTGCGTAAGGGCGCCGAAGGGGCATTTGCCAAAACAACGCCCGCAATTGTTGCAGACGGAGGGGTCGATCTCCGCATAGCCTTCCTTCCTTTTTACGGCCTGCATGGGGCAACTCGCCTCTACACCGCATTTCTTGCATGCGCGGCAGGTTTCCGTATTCAGCCGGGGGACCCGCTGCCCAACAATGCCCAAATCGTTCAGATCCGGCTTCACGCAGTTGTTCGGGCATCCGCCCACCGCAATTTTAAACTTATGCGGCAAGGTTACCGCGTGATAGCCTTCGTAAAAACGGCGATGGATTTCCGACGCCAGCGCCTGAGTGTCGTACAGTCCGAACACACAGGTGGTCCCTTTGCAGGAGACAACCGGCCGCACGCGTGAGCCTGTGCCTCCGGTTTCCATCCCTTCCTTGGCCACATATTCCTGAAACGCCGGGATGTCTTCGTACTTGACCCCGGGAAGTTCCACCGTTAGCCGGGAAGTAAATTCAATTTTACCATTTCCAAATTTTTCTGCGGCTTCAACCAGGTTTTGCATCTGTTTTGCGCTTAAAACGCCGTTTTCCGTAATGATACGGGCGGAAAACTCATCGGTGCCCCGGTTGCGCAAAAAGCCCTGCGCTTTTACCTTTTTAACGTCTGTTGCTGATAGTGCCATATGATTCCCCTCCAAGTGGCTGATGATCTAATATTTGGATTGCAATCCGCTTACAAAAGAGTTACGATTGAATATGAATTTTCCTTTCCATTTTCTATGAACGGGGTGTTTCCTTTGACGATTCGCCATTTACAAATTTTCATTGCGGTCGCAGACACTGGAACCATGAGCCTAGCGGCCAAGCAGCTGTATATATCCCAGCCCACCGTAAGCCAAGTGATTTCCGAAATGGAAAGCAGTTATGGGGTCAGGCTGTTTGAACGCCTATCCCGCCGCCTGTACATTACGGATACCGGCAAGCAGCTGTTAAAGTATGCCCGGCACATTGTCGCATCGTTTGAAGAGATGGAGCGCGGCCTTCACGATGCTTCCGAGCACCCAATCCTGCGAATTGGGGCAACCATCACCGTGGGAAGCTGCATTCTCACCGGCATCATTCGCCGATTCGAGACGAAATCCCCCCAGATACAGGTTCAGGCTTATGTTGACAATACCCGCTCCATCGTAAAAATGATACTGGAAAGCGAGCTTGACCTCGCCCTGGTAGAAGGAGTGGTCAGCGAAGAAGATATCGTGGTGCAGCCCATGATCGACGACGAACTGGTACTGGTCTGCGGCATGCAGCATCCCTTTGCAAAAAAACAAGGCTGTATCGCCGAAGAACTGCAAGGGCAAGCCTTCATTTTGCGGGAAGAAGGCAGCGGTACGCGCGCCCGGTTTGAAGGTTACTTAAACGCTCACGGCGTAGAAATATTCCCAAAATGGGTCTGCCACAGTTCCGACTCTATCCTAAAAGCAGTGGAAGGAGGCCAGGGGCTCTCTGTGCTTTCCAAACTGTTGGCGGAACCCTCCATCCGGTCGGGAAAGCTGCATCAAATATCCCTTTCCGATGCGCGTCTGACCCGCTTCTTTAGTTTAATTTATCACAAAAATAAGTTTTTATCAGAACCGCTCCTGCAATTAATCAAAGAAATCCCACAAACGGCTCACACGGGCTCATAACAGGGATGGTCGGCGGCGCGCTGATCTTTTATGACCGACGCATACAACCGGTACCCGCCCGAAAGGTTATAGCAGTCAAACCCCATGCCTGTGAGGATGCGGCAGGCGATATAGCTCCTCAGGCCGCTGTGGCAGTGGACATAGACCGGTTTCGCCTTGTCCAGTTCTTCTTCCGCCCGATCCCTGAGTTCATCCAGTGGAATAGAGGCAAAGCCTTCGATAAAGCCCTGTTCCCGTTCCGCAGGGGTTCGTACGTCGAGCAGGGTTACGCTACCGTCGCGCGAGAGGGAAGCAACGTCGTGCCAATGGAAGTTCTTCACCTTGCCCGTAAGCAGATTTTCGATCACATAACCGGCAAAATTCACTGGATCCTTCGCCGAACCGTACGGCGGCGCGTAGCACAGCTCCAGTTCGGTAAGGTCAAAAGCCGTCATCCCGGCGCGGATCGCCGTAGCCATCACATCGCAGCGCTTATCCACACCGTCGTAGCCCACGATCTGTGCGCCCAAAATGCGGCCGGTTTCCTTTTCAAAAATAGTCTTTACCGACATTCCGTGCGCCCCCGGATAATACGAAGCATGCGACTGGGAGAACGTGTACACCTTATCGTAATCCAGGCCGGCAGCCTTGGCCGTGCGCTCGTTTACGCCCGTCATGGCCACTGTCATATCAAAAATTTTCAAAACCGAAGAGCCCTGCGTCCTCTTGTATTCCGAAGCTATCCCGCAGATATTGTCCGCCGCAATCCGGCCCTGCTTGTTGGCCGGCCCGGCCAGCGGAACCATCACGTTTTGCCCGGTTACATAATCCTTGACCTCTACCGCGTCGCCCACCGCGTAAATATCGGGGTCGCTGGTTTGCATATGGGCGTCCACCACTATACCGCCGCGTTGGTTGAGCTTAAGGCCGGCCTCTTTGGCAAGGCCGGTATCCGGAGTGACCCCAACGGAAAGGATAACCAGATCGGTCTTCAGCTCCCGATCCGGCAAGCGGACGCACAGCTTGTCCCCTTCTTCCGTAATGGCCTGGGCCCCGCGGTTTAAGAGCAGGTCAATCCCCTGGCTTTTTATATAGTGGTGCACATCGCACGCCATGTCGTAATCAAGCGGAGCAATCAGATGGTCGCCCATTTCAACTATGGTTACGTCCAACCCGGATTTTTTTAAATTCTCAGCCATCTCCACGCCGATGTAGCCCCCGCCGACCACCACCGCGCTTTCCGGGAATTCTTCCTCTACATAATCCTTGATGCGTACGGCGTCCGGAACATTGCGCAGGGTGAACACGCGTTCATTGCCCACGCCCTCTATGGGCGGCAGCGTGGGCGCTGCACCTGGGGAAAGGATGAGTTTATCATAGGTTTCCGTATAATCCTCCCCTGTTTTTCTTTGTTTC
>CAMMKL010000164.1 GCA_946497265.1 uncultured Clostridia bacterium
AGGGGGCTCCAGTCGTTTTCGCGGCCCTGTGCCTTCAGGAAGGAGCGGGTGATTTCATCGGAAGGGAAGATGGAGGTGGTGGCGCCAAGTTCTGCACCCATGTTTGTGATGGTGGCGCGTTCCGGAACGCTCAGGGTTTTTACGCCTTCCCCGCCGTATTCCACAATTTTACCGACGCCGCCCTTTACCGTCATGCGGCGCAATACCTCCAGGATGACATCCTTGGCGGAAACCCACGGCTGCAGTTTGCCGGACAGGTTGATGCGCACCATTTTGGGCATAGTAATATAATATGCGCCGCCTCCCATGGCTACGGCCACATCAAGGCCGCCTGCTCCCATGGCCAGCATACCGATCCCGCCGCCGGTAGGGGTGTGGCTGTCGGAACCGATCAGGGTTTTGCCTGGAATGCCGAAGCGCTCCAGATGCACTTGGTGGCAAATGCCGTTGCCGGGGCGGGAATAATAAATGCCGTGCTTTTTGGCAACAGACTGGATGAACCGGTGATCGTCCGCATTTTCAAAGCCGGTTTGCAGGGTGTTATGATCGATGTAAGCCACCGAGCGCTCGGTTTTTACGCGCGGTACGCCCATCGCTTCGAATTCCAGATACGCCATGGTGCCCGTGGCGTCCTGCGTTAGGGTCTGGTCAATTTTTAAACCTACTTCGCTGCCCACCGTCATCTCACCGCTGAGCAGATGAGCTTTGATGATCTTTTGTGCAATTGTATAGCCCAATTTCAAGGTCCCCTTTCTGTATTGAAGCAAAAAATTTGCTTTTAGATGATGTCACATTCTATAAAACAGAATTAATATATATTATCGGATATTTCGTGCTTATTGTCAATCTTTTAACACAGAAACGGCGGATTGTTTACGAAAAATTAAATTCCTTGCTGTAAGCAATGGAAACTGCTATAATAAAAAATGTATACATACACGCTAAAACCGACAAACTAACGGCAGGAGGCGTGATAGTATGAAACAGTCCAAAATTTCCCGGCCTTATGCGACCGGCACCATCATGACGCCAGCAGAAGGCGACCAGCCCGATGGGCGTGAAGACGGCGGACAGGAGGGCGGCGTGGGGAGCGAGCACCAGTCCGACCAGATTAAAGAAAGCGGGTCGGTGCTTACCGGCAATGGGAAATATACCATCCATTGCTTGACCATTATCGGACAGGTAGAAGGGCACTACATTTTGCCGGCGTCCAATAAAACGACCAAATATGAGCATGTGATTCCCCAACTGGTGGCAATTGAGCAGGAACCTTCCATCGACGGTTTGCTGATCCTGCTTAACACGGTGGGCGGCGATGTAGAAGCCGGACTTGCCATAGCCGAACTGGTTTCCGGAATGAAGAAACCTACGGTTTCTATGGTTTTGGGCGGCGGCCATTCCATTGGCGTACCGCTTGCTGTGGCGGCGCGCAAATCCTTTATTGCGCCGTCGGCCTCGATGACCATCCACCCGGTTCGTATGAACGGATTGATGGTGGGCGTGCCGCAGACGCTGGAGTATTTTCAGCGTATGCAGGAGCGTATCACCAGTTTTGTAGCGGCGAATTCCAACATTTCCCCATCCCGTTTTTATGAGCTTTCCATGAACACCGGTGAGCTTGTAATGGATGTGGGGACGGTCCTGGATGGGGAAGACGCCGTCAACGAGGGCCTCATCGACTCGCTTGGCAATCTTTCCGACGCGTTGGAATGCCTGTACGGAATGATTGATAAGGATAAAGCAAAAAAGAAAAAAGCGGCCCCGAAATCCACAGCAAAAAAAACGGCGAAAAAAAAGGCCTAAATATGGGAAATGCCCGGCGCGCATAGGGAAAATTCCGCGTCCGGCCTTTCCTGTTACATAAGGACAGTTTAGAATACATATAAGGTGATGAAACGAGTGGCGACACAACAAAAACGAAAGAAGAGCGTTTCCGGGACGAAGAAAACGTCCGGCCCCAAAAAGGCCGCGCCCCGTAAGGAGCCGGTACGCAGGGCGGCCGCCCCAAACAAGCGGCCGGGGCGCGGAAGAAACACGCAAGCGGGCCGACCAAAAGGGGAGGCCGGGCGGAAGGCCGTGGAAGGCCAACTGAAATCCCGCAACCAGACTTTTGCCATCCTACTGTTTGCCCTTTCTATTTTTTTGCTCTTTTTGGTTTTGCTTCCCGGGGAGAATGTTTGGTACTGGATGCATTCGGCGGTATTGGGGCTGTTTGGCACCAGTGCGGTTTTCTGGCCGGTGCTGCTTACCTACATATCCATAGCGGCGGCTTTGGAAAAGCCGGTGAACCATGTAAGCACCAAAATTTGGCTGGCGGTTGTCCTGATCATCCTGATTTGCGCCTCCAGTTATATCTTTACCCCGCAGGAAATTATGGCGGACATGAGTTATTGGGAGCGTTTGGGCCAGCTTTATGAAAAAGGCGTACTGCGCAGCGGCGGCGGCCTGTTCAGCGGTTTGCTGGGGATCCCCTTCGTGGCTGGGTTGGGGGATACCGGGGCAAAGATTTTGATTGTCCTTCTGATTTTCGTCACAGTAATGCTGCTGACCGGCACTAGCCTCATCCAATTGTTCCGCGCCGTAGTGAAGCCTGTGGGCGTGGTACGGGATTCCTTGGGTGCACGGGAAGAGCGCCGCGAGAAAATTCGCCAAAACCGCGCCAATACGGATATCGATATCGAACTGGACGCCGACGGGCTTCCTGCGCATCCAGTGATTTCCCCCAACGCGCGCAACTCTCTGCCGGAACGCAACGAAAAGCTGGAGCGGCTGGAAAAGGCGTTTTCCGCTCCGGAACCCACCGTGGGTATGGAATTAAACCAGGGCCGCCCTGCATCGCCGGGACAAACGGCGGCGGAAGAAACGGAAAAAGCACCGGAGGACAACGCCGCAGCCGCAGCCGCTGCGTTTTTGATGAAGAAAAAGAATTCCATGGCCAAATCCGATCCCAAACAAAAGCAGCCGGATCCACAGACCGTCCCCGTGGAGGTTCCCACCCTTTCCGAAGAGACGGGGCCGGGGAATTATCAGTTCCCGCCGCTTTCTCTGTTAAAGCCTTCGCCCGACGTTGATGATGGCGATATTGTGAATGAACTCCAATTAAACGGCCAGATGCTGGTGGATACACTGAAAAGCTTTGGCGTACAGACAAAGATTGTAGACATCAGCCGTGGGCCGGCCGTCACCCGGTATGAGCTTCAGCCGGCGGCGGGCGTCAAGATCAGTAAAATTACAAATCTTTCCGATGATATTGCCCTCAACCTGGCGGCCTCCGGCGTGCGCATCGAGGCCCCGATCCCGGGTAAGGCCGCAGTGGGCATCGAAGTGCCAAACAAGGTGGTCAATATTGTAAAAATGAGGGAGCTGGTGGAATCCGCCGCGTTTGCCTCCGCGAAAAGCCGGCTTACGGTGACGCTGGGCCGCGACATCGCGGGCAATGTGACCTTGGCGGATCTGGCTAAGATGCCCCACGTGCTCATCGCGGGTTCTACAGGGTCGGGGAAATCGGTATGTATCAACTCGCTGATCATCAGCCTTCTGTATAAATCCACGCCGGACGAGGTGCGTTTTCTGATGGTGGACCCCAAGGTGGTGGAACTGGGCATTTACAACGGCATCCCGCACTTGCTGGTGCCCGTGGTGACCGACCCCCGCAAGGCGGCAGGGGCGCTCAATTGGGCAGTAAACGAGATGCTTAACCGTTACAAAATTTTTGCGGAATACAATGTGAGAGATTTGCACGGCTACAACAAAATGGTGGAGGGCATGACGGAAGAGGAGCGCCGGCAAGACGACGCAAAGCTAGAAAAAATGCCGCAAATCGTGATTATCATTGACGAGCTGGCCGATCTGATGATGGCCGCGCCCAACGAGGTGGAGGATTCCATCTGCCGCTTAGCGCAGATGGCGCGCGCGGCGGGTATGCATTTGGTAATCGCCACACAGCGCCCCTCCGTGGACGTAATTACCGGTATCATCAAGGCCAACATCCCCAGCCGGATCGCATTTGCGGTCTCCTCCATGGTCGATTCCCGGACCATTCTGGATTCCGGCGGGGCGGAAAAACTTCTAGGGCGCGGCGATATGCTCTTTTCCCCGGTGGGTTCGGCCAAGCCGCTGCGCGTGCAGGGTTGCTTCGTGACGGACGAGGAGATTGAAGCGGTTGTAAGCTTTGTCAAAAGGGCGCAGGAATCCGGTTATGACCAGCAGATCATCGAGGAGATTGAAAAAAACGCCGTTGCCGAACAAGGCAAGGGCGGCGGCGATTCCGGCGGGGAAGACGAAGACCCGATGCTCCGGGAGGCCATCAAGTGCGTGGTGGAAGCGGGGCAGGCTTCTACCTCCCTACTTCAGCGGCGGCTTCGCCTGGGTTACGCCCGTGCCGGCCGACTGGTTGACCAAATGGAACAGATGGGCGTGGTCGGCCCGCACGAGGGTTCTAAACCCCGGCAGGTGCTTATGACCTATCAACAGTGGCTGGAAATGAATATGCAGCGGGACGACCCGCCCGCCGAATAAAAGGGGTATCCCGACGTCCGTTTTTTGGGCGCCGGGATCGTTCCGTTTTAACGGCAGGGGAGCATGTGCTTTTTTGTTTGCAATATTGGGAAAGGGTAGGAAGTTTTAAATGGCATTTTTACCGATTACAAAAGAAGAAATACAGAAGATGGGGTGGGACGCGCCCGACTTTGTTGTGGTAACCGGCGACGCATATGTAGACCATCCAAGCTTTGGGATCGCCATTATCTCCCGCGTGTTGGAGGCGGATGGCTTCCGGGTGGCGGTTCTCCCCCAGCCGAATTGGCGCTCCGCGCAGGACTTTACCCGTTTTGGAAGGCCCAAATTGGGTTTTTTAGTTTCCTCCGGCAACATCGATTCCATGGTTGCCCATTATACCGCCGCCCGCCGCAAACGCAGCGACGACGCGTATTCCCCGGGAAACCGGGCGGGCAAACGGCCTGACCGCGCCGTGATCGTGTACACCAGGAAGATCAAAGAGGTTTATCCCGATTGCCCGGTGATCATCGGGGGATTGGAGGCATCCCTGCGCCGGTTTGCCCATTATGATTATTGGGACGATGCCGTCCGGCCTTCCATCTTGCTGGATTCCGGGGCCGACCTGCTTTCCTACGGCATGGGGGAAAACCAAATCCGCGAGATTGCCCGCCGCCTGCAAGCGGGGGAACCGGTTTCCGCCCTGCGGGAT
>CAMMKL010000165.1 GCA_946497265.1 uncultured Clostridia bacterium
GTCAAAGGGTTGGCGATCGGCTCGGCCAGCATCTGGCCTGCCAACCGGCCGGAAATCCCAAGCTTTTTGTTGTATTTATAGCGCCCGACGCGGGAAAGGTCATAGCGCCGCGCGTCAAAGAACAGGGCGTTGATGTGGGACTGGGAGCTTTCCACCGTGGGCGGCTCGCTGGGGCGCAGCTTGCGGTATACCTCCAAAAGAGCCTCTTCCGTATTCTTGCAGGGGTCTTTTTCAATGGTGGCGCGAATACGGTCGTCATTGCCGAAATATTCAATCAGTTCCTCGTCGGTACCAAGCCCCAGCGCGCGGATAAAGCAGGTGATCGGAATTTTTCGGTTTTTATCAATACGGACGTAAAAAACGTCGTTTGCGTCGTTTTCGTATTCAAGCCAGGCGCCGCGGTTGGGAATGACAGTGGAACTGAAGAGCTGTTTGCCGGTCTTGTCGTACTCCATCTTGTAATAAACGCCCGGAGAACGGACCAGCTGGGAGACGATCACACGTTCCGCGCCGTTGATGACAAACGTACCGCTTTCGGTCATCAGCGGAAAATCGCCCATAAAGACTTCAGATTCCTTGATTTCCCCGGTTTCCTTATTGAGCAGGCGGGCTGTTACGCGCAAAGCAGCCGCATAGGTGGTGTCGCGCTCTTTACATTCGGTAACCGTGTAGTTGGGCGTATCGTCCAGCTTATAGTCCACGAAGTCAAGCACCAGGTTCCCGGTATAATCGGTAATGCCGGATACATCCTTAAACACTTCCTTAAGGCCTTGATCCAGGAACCATTGGTAAGAATTTTTTTGCACTTCGATGAGGTTGGGCATGTCCAATACTTCATCAATGCGGGAAAAACTCATTCTCGTGTTTTTTCCCAAGCGCACCGGTTTGACGTTCACCATAGGCTCAATCACTCCATTCATCTATTTGCCGCGGCAGCGGCAGTTTAAAAAGCATGGAAACGCTGCTTGTCTCACATCATAAATTTTAAAAAATACCCCTTGCTTTTTTAGGTAAATGATGATACTATAAATAGCGGGTAGGGTATATCATGCCATTATGATGCAGTTTATAATTGTATAATACATTTGGCAAAAAGTCAAGAAGTATCTGTATTTATTTGCTAAAATTTTTCCTTTGCTATGGTGAATTTAAAAAAGCGTGTCTTTTTTGTTGTGTATTTGTATAAATTACAAGTAAATTTTTAAACAGAAAGCGGCCTAAGGGCCGCTCGTTGTTTTTAGAAGGAGATTTGTTCGCCGTGCCTATGTAGATGAAGGGGAATTTCCCTAATGGAATGGCAAAAGAACACAAAGAGGGCGCCCCGTATACGGGACGCCCTCTTTAGCTGTCTGTATGGGATGGTAAGTTACGATTCAAGCGGGAACTCTGTGCCAAAGAACCGGATCGCGGCCACTTCGTCCACGTCGATTCCCCGCGGGAGCATCCACTCAAATTCAAACTTTTCTGTATTTAGATCCGCACCTCCACCAACCTTCACGCCGGTATCCATCTCGGTGCCGTCTTGAAAAATAATCTCGGTTTTCATAGGAGCTTTTTTCATAAAATCCACGCTGTAAATCCCAGAAATTTTCAAGGAAAAATTCGAAAGATAAATGTGGTTGACCGTGATCTCCCCATCCAAAACCGGAACCTTCTGGTCCACCTCCACGCTTCTTTCCTTTGTTTTAAAATCCATGAGAAAGTCAAACTTCCAGGTCCCTTCTTTGCGGATAATTTCCTCAGAGCGTGCGTTTTTTACCAGGCGGAACCGATAAAGGTCATTTTCGGTAATGTCCCGTGTTGCAGTTCCGTTTTCTGTTTCATCGTGTACCGACAGTCCCAGAATAACACGGCCGTCCTGCATGGCTACCTTATCCTGATAATCCTGCGAACTCTCTTTTTCGCCGGGGGGATACGTCCCTTGTATCTGCTCCTCTCCCATGATGCGGTTGCTGCCGATCTCCTGAAAGGTTAATTTTTCAAGCGCTGCGGCCTCTTCTTCGTTCCCCGGAGTGATGCTCAAATAGAGCCATTTTACCTGGCGTTTTCCGTTACTTGTCAACCTTTCACCGCCTTCGTATATCCCAACATTATCGATGTAGGAATTGGGGAACTGGCTGGAAAACGGGATCTTTTTGTCCCCAGCCTTGATCATATAGCTGGGGGCTGAGGTTCCGTCCGAATAAGTAATAAAATCGCCCGTGCGAACAAACGCATCCCCGCCTGCTAGTCCCGCCTGCTCACAAAGCTCATAGAGGCTGTCAAACTGGAAGCCCGCATCTTCCCATACCGTTACATCATCCTTCAGGTTTGTCAACGTCAAGGTCGCCTTTTTTCCAGTAAGGTCTTTACCATGTGTAAAAAGCGAGCCTTCGAAGGTCAATCGGGTCGGGTCGCTTCCGTCGTCGATCCGTAAGCAGGTTACCGTATAGTTTTCTCCTTCACAGTTGAGGGTTGCCGTTTGGAAGGCCGTACGCGCGGCATTTGACCGGCGGTACCGGCTGTTTTCCATAAGCGGTTTTCCATCCGGCGATTCTACTTCAAAGGTTAAATACGCCATCCACTTATCCCCAGCGACCCCCTTCATAGTAACTTTCAGCTCGTCGTTTTCCTGTACCTGGCTGATATTTGCCTGATCGGCGGGGATATGCCCCCGATAAGGCCCTTCGTCAAACGCATTGTACTGGACCGCCAAAACCGTCCCACCGGAAAGCACGGCCACCAGTGCGATGGATTCCACTGCGATCCACTTTACGCGCCCTCTCTTTTCCTTTTCTTCCTTCATCCGGTGTAAGGCCCGGCGCGTAAGCGCTTTCGAAACCGGATATTTTTTCATTTCACTTTGATAACTCTTCCGAAAATCCTGCATAAGCCGTTCCTCCTTCCAGTTTTTTGCGCAGCAGCTCCCGCGCCCGGCTCAACCGCTTTGCCGCAGCGTTGTAGCTGATCTTAAGCGCCCGCCCGATCTGTTCAATCGGCATATCCTCATAATAAAACAGGTGGATCACCGTGCGGTATCTGGGCGGGAGTTCATCGATTAGTTCCAGTACACCGCCTTCCCCCCAATGGGCAATATCGATAGCATCCCCGCATTCTTCCATTGATACCGTCCTCCTTTTCCATGCGGAATTCCAGAAACTGTTGCAGCAGTTCAAAGTCGTACGGATCAGCCAAGCCTTACGATGATCCTCGCTTTCGAACGCCGAGTTTTTCCGAACCAGCCGGAGAAAAACCTCCTGAAATACATCGTCGGCATCTGTGGCTGATTTTGTATGTACAAGGGCCAGATGATATACCATATCTTGGTAACGGTATAAAACCTCTTCCCAATCAGGCTCTTGCTCTAACGGTTGTTTCATCCCAGAACCTCCTTTCATATAGAATACCGTATAGAAGGAGGGATCTTGACCACACACAGAAATATTTGCAAGCAAAAATAATAAACCCGGCCCGTGGGGAATAATTCCCCACGGGCCGGGTTTATTATGGTTAACAGATGATATTCACAATCATTTTGCCAGGTTCACTGGTCTCGTTTTCCACGATCACTTTACAGGAATCTACATGATATTTTTCCAGGAGCTTCTGCGCAATTTCCCAACTGTCGGAAAACCCGCACAGGGCGTAAAGCTTCCCGCCACAGTTTTGCGCTACATATTGATATATATGTTTCGCAACCGTTTCCGCTTCGCGTTCCCTCAGCTCCGGCTCCGGGAGGATAACCCGGAACTCCTTGAAAAGGGTCTGAATCTGTTTATTGGTTTTGATATCGGCTTCCTTTTGCCCGCCAATCAGCATAATCGCAGGCTTATGTCTGTCACCCAGCTCGGTAAATAACATGATTTTGTTCCTCCACGCACAATCTATATTTTTTCAGAACACTTTTTAATTTTTCGGCCGCCTTATCTTCCATTTCACACAAAGGCAGGCGGCAGGGTCCTACCGGTATCCCCATCATGGAAAACGCCTGTTTGACCGGGATCGGGTTTATGTCGCTGAACAAAGCCTGAATAAGTTCCAGGCAATGGAGCTGGATTTCCCGACTTAACGAGATATTTCCTTCAAAAAAGCTGCGGCACATTTCGTGTACTGCGCCCGGCATTAGATTGGAAAGTACAGAAATAACCCCTTTTGCGCCTAATGCCAAAGCCGGTACCACTTGATCGTCGTTTCCGGAATACAGGTCGAGCCGATCTCCGCAGAGGGCTGCTATCCGCGCCAGCTGCGAGATGTCCCCGCTTGCTTCCTTGATCCCCACAATGTTTTCCTCCTCGCAGAGCTTCAGGCAGGTTTCCGGCTGAATATTCATCCCGGTACGGGACGGCACGTTGTACAGGATCACGGGCAATCTAGTGGCCCGTGCGCAGGCGGTAAAATGCTCGACCAAACCCTTTTGGGAAGTTTTGTTATAATACGGCGTCACCATAAGCAGTGCGTCCGCACCGGCTTCGCAGGCATCCCGGCACAACCGCACGGCATGCGCCGTATCGTTGGATCCAACACCGGCAATCACCGGCACCCTTCCCCGCACCGCATCAGCCGACCAGCGCACGACCTGCCGATGTTCTTCATCCGTCAGCGTAGAGCCTTCACCGGTCGTGGCTGCTACCACAACGGCATCTACACAAGACCTTACCTGATATTCCAGCAGTTCCTCCAGGCGGTGGCGGTCCAGCGAACCGTCGCGTTGCATCGGCGTAACCAAAGCGGTCGCCACCCCTTGAAACACTGTCTGCTTCATTGAAACCCTTCATCCTTTCGGAAATGATTTTGGTATCATTATAGTAGCGACGGCGCAAAACACAAGAGGGCCCGGCATTAAGATTTTTCCCGCTGCATAAAGGAAATATTAAGGTTTGGAAATAGAAGACAAGCAAAACAAAATCCCCTGCACCGCAAACCCGGTACAGGGGACCGCTTCTTCTGCCGATGCTTAATCCAGAAAATCCTTGAGCTTTTTGCTGCGGCTGGGATGGCGCAGCTTGCGCAACGCCTTGGCTTCAATCTGGCGGATGCGTTCGCGGGTGACGTTAAATTCCTTCCCGACCTCTTCCAAAGTGCGGGAACGCCCGTCCTCCAGGCCAAAGCGCAGTCGGAGCACCTTTTCCTCGCGCGGCGTCAGGGTATTGAGCACTTCGGTAAGCTGCTCTTTGAGCAAAGTGTGGGAGGC
>CAMMKL010000166.1 GCA_946497265.1 uncultured Clostridia bacterium
CCTCCTGCAACGCGGGCGCCTCCCGCGCGTCCCCCGCCACATGGTGCGCCGGCTTATCCAGCATGGATTGCACGCTTACCGGCGCGCCGCCGCCGATTTCTACATTACCCGCTGTTATTTTCCTGCATCTTCTGCGCTCCATGTTATCCTCCTAGTCCGCTTCCCGTCGCTATCCTCAATACATCGCTGAAGGTAACCAAAAGCATTAATCCAATTAAAAGGGCAAACCCTGCGGCGTGAACCCATCCTTCGTATTTAGCCGGTACCGGCTTCCTGCGGATCGCTTCCACAATCAAAAACACGAGCCTGCCGCCGTCCAAGGCCGGCAAAGGCAAGAGGTTAACGATACCCAGGTTTACCGTAATGATAACCATGATCATCAAAAGGTTGTTAAACGCCTCCAGAAAATTGGTCTCAAGTCCAACCGACACCGCCTGGCCAATAACGTCCGCTGCGCCTACCGGCCCAGCCATATCATTTAAGCCATATCTTCCGGTAACAAGCCCCGCAAGCCCCGACCAGACCATACGTACGGTAGAAACCGTCTCTGCTCCTGCCTGATGGAGCAAGGTTCCAAGATT
This sequence comes from uncultured Clostridia bacterium, assembly GCA_946497265.1. Lineage (GTDB taxonomy): Bacteria > Bacillota > Clostridia > Oscillospirales > Acutalibacteraceae > CAMMKL01. The sequence goes on from CAMMKL010000166.1 coordinate 582, forward strand.
CTTTTCTATGGGAGCCACATAAAAATCTAGCTGAAGGATTTTTTGGCCGTCCTGTTCTTTGCTTGCAAAGGTAACGTTTTTAAGGGTGACCTTCTCCCCATTGCGCAATACTTCCATATCTAGGGTAAAATCTTCTGCAGTTGCCAAAGCATAGGAAAGATCCCGCTGTGAAAGGATTTTATAACCATCTACGGAAAGAAATTGATCCCCCACCTGCAGGCCTGTCGCCTGGGACGAAGCGTTATCCATAAACTGCGCTACCGTGGTAGAGCTAAAGGCGGGCTGCTGCGCCAAAAGGATGATCATAAGAACCAGCCCCAGCACAATATTCATAACGCCGCCCATTATAACTACCAGGATGCGCTTCCACACCGGCTTGTTCCCAAAGGCGCCCGGATCGTCGCTTTCTTCGTCTTCCCCTTCCATGGCGCAGAAGCCGCCGATTGGAAGCAGGCGAAGGGCGTATTTTGTTTCCCCCTTTTGAAAATGGATTAGAGTCGGCCCCATGCCGATGGCAAATTCATGCACGGTGATCCCCGAAAGCTTTGCCGTTACAAAATGGCCCAACTCATGAATAAAGATAATAAGCCCAAACAAAAGGACCGCTATGATGATAAGAAGTACGTTTAGAATAATAATCACCCCATTAGATTCCCGTTTTGTAATGTACAAACTCACGCGCCGCCCGGTCAGCGTCTAAGACATCTTTAAGACTGGCGGCAGGGGCGTCCGGCTGGCGCTGTACTGCTTCAAGTACAAGAGAACCAATTTCCAAAAACGGAATTTTGTTTTGCAAAAATAAGCTTACCGCCACCTCATTTGCCCCATTGGCAGCGGCAGGCGCAAGGCCGCCGCGTTCCATGGCGGTTTTACATGCCCGTAAACAAACAAAGGTTTCGTAATCAGGCTCGTAAAAAGATAACGTACCGGCCTTGGCCAAATCGAGCTGCCCCACTGGCGACGTGCACCTTTGCGGCCAGGTCAGCGCATATTGGATTGGGATCCGCATATCCGGCAATCCGATCTGGGCGATAATGGAATGGTCTACATATTCAATCAAGGAATGGACGATGCTTTCCCGATGCACCACCACATCGATGCGGCTGGCCGGCATGCCGAACAGCCACGAAGCCTCAATGAGCTCCAGCCCCTTGTTCATCATCGTGGCGGAGTCGATCGTCACTTTTGCTCCCATATCCCAGTTAGGATGTTTCAGTGCCTGTTCCGGGGTAACCTTTCTCAGTTCTTCTTTCGTCTTGCCGAAGAAAGGCCCTCCGGAAGCGGTAAGAATCAAACGGCTAAGAGCCTTGTTATCCGGGCAGCCTTGCAGGCATTGGAATATAGCCGAATGCTCGCTGTCTACCGGAAGGATCTTTACACCGTTTTTCCGGGCGGCCTCCATGACAAGCGCTCCCCCTGCCACCAAGGTCTCTTTGTTGGCCAGGGCCACATTCTTCTGCGCCTGTATGGCCGCCAACGTAGGCCGAAGCCCAACCATGCCGACCACGGAATTGAGAACCACATCCGCAGCCGGAAGGCTGGCTGCCTCACAGAGTCCTTCCATTCCACTTAAAACGCGCACCGATAGGTCGGAAACCGCTGTTTTAAGGTCGGCAGCGGCCTTTTCTTCAAAGACCGCGACGGTTTTAGGGCGGAATTCGCGGATTTGTTCTTCCAGCCGTGTTATATTGCGGTATGCAGCAAGGGCCTCTACGTTTAACCCTAGGTTACGCACCACCTCTAACGCCTGAGTCCCAATAGAACCCGTAGAACCTAAAATTGATAAGGAACGGACCAAAGTATCACCAACTTTTCTTCCTTTTGCTTCTTTATTATGCACGGATGAGCGGCAGATATTGAACAAACAAATATACAACCGGCACGACGAAAATAACACTATCAAAACGATCCAAAACCCCGCCATGGCCCGGCAATACATTTCCAAAATCCTTGATATGGCACCCGCGTTTCACAAGCGAAAAACACAAATCCCCAAACACCGAAATTGCAGAACCAATCAAGGCCAATAACGCCATATTCAGATAATCAGCGCTTACCCCGCCCTCAAAAAGCCACTGCTCAAATACAACGTTGACCACCATCATCATGGCAACGCTGCATACCAAACCGCCGATTACTCCTTCCGTCGTCTTTTTGGGGCTAATATCCGGACAAAGCTTATGTTTTCCAAAAAAGCTTCCTGCAAAATAGGCTCCGCCGTCGGCAAACCAGGGGATCCCGAGGCAGACCACCACGTAATATAGACCGTTAACAGGATCTGCCTGGTACATTGCAACTACCCGGGTAAGCGAAGCGGTAATCAAAACCGCCATGCTGTATGCAACAGCAATGTCTTTGAAAGCGATTCTCTTATGCACGAATATCATAATGATAAACAAGAGCAAGCTATAAACATAAAACGCCAATTCTTCAAAGCCTGTACCGCAAAGCATCGGCTGTGATGCGGCGTAAGCCAATGTGGCAGCAACAACCGGATAAATACGGAAAATATCCATGGCAGCAAATATTTCGCACATCGCCCAAACGCAAATACACGCGAATAAAAGGTTCATCACATAAGGGAAATAATCTGTTACAAAAAATACCGCTACAACAAAAAGGATACCGACGGCAGCCGACCGAATTCTTCTTGCCATGGTTATACCCCCCCAAATCGCCTGCTGCGCCGGGAAAACTCCTCCAGCGCATTGTCCAGGTCGCTCTTTTTGAAATCCGGCCACAGAACATCCATAATGATGTATTCCGCATAAGCCGACTGCCATAACAGGAAATTGGAAATACGGTTTTCCCCGCTCGGCCGAATAATCAGATCCGGATCCGGCTGGCCCGCAGTGTATAGGCATCTGCTGATCGTTTCTTCACAAATGCCGTCCACGGTTAGCACACCGTCTTTCACCTGTTGCGCAATCTGTTTGGCTGCCATAACGATCTCATCCCGTCCGCCATAATTCATAGCAATATTCAGCACCATCCCTGTTTTGGATGAAGAATCGTGTTCCACACGGGCAATCAGTTCCTGTAAATCCGGTGCAAATGCCGAAGTATCGCCTAAAAAACGCACGCGGATGTTTTCGTCCTGAAAATCGCGTAAGGCCTCTTCCAGATATTGTTTAAAGAGTTTCATCAAAGCAGAAACCTCTTCCTGTGGGCGCCTCCAATTTTCGGTAGAAAAGGCATATACGGTAAGAAAAGGGATGCCAATATTACTGCAATATTTGGTTATTGTCCTAAAATTCTGCGCCCCTACGGTGTGGCCGGCTGTGCGTGGCAAACCCCGTTTTTTGGCCCACCGACCGTTGCCATCCATAATTATGCCAAGATGCTTTGGTAAAATCCGCTCTTTTGAGTCCTCTGTTTTGGAGAACAACCCCATAGAAATTCCCGCCTATCTTCTTTGATAATCTATGCACGGACAACGGGCCGCATCGCTGCCGCCCGTTGTGCATAAGTACCGTTATTAGATTTCCATGATTTCTTTTTCTTTATCTTTGGCAATTAAGTCAATTTCTTTGCAGTATTTATCCGTTAATTTCTGCATTTTTTCTTCCGAATCCTTCAGATCGTCCTCCGTGATTTCAGAACTCTTTTTCATTGCCTTTAATTTTTCGATGGCGTCGCGCCGGATGGAACGAATCGCGATCTTAGCCTCTTCACACATTTTGCTGACGTCTTTTACAATTTCTCGGCGGCGGTCTTCCGTAAGCGGCGGGAACATTATACGGATAACCTTTCCGTCATTTTGGGGATTGATCCCAAGATCCGAAGTCTGGATCGCCTTCTCAATACCCCTGAGCACCGACGCATCCCAAGGCTGAATGGTAAGTACGCGCGCCTCGCTGACCGAAACAGCAGCCAACTGATTGATCGCGGTCGGGACTCCGTAGTAATCCACCGAAATCTTATCCAGGACGTTGGGATTTGCGCGGCCTGCGCGGATACCGGCATACTCGCTTGCAAGCCTCTTTTCGGTTTTTTTCATTTTTTCTTCCGCAACTGCAAAAACTTCTTTCATGATCAAATCTCCTCTTCTACTAATGTGCCTACGGGCAATCCGCAAACGGCGTCTACAATATTGTCGGGACGGTCAATGCTGAAAACCAAAATTGGAATATTATTATCTTTGCACAAGGAAGCCGCCGTGCTGTCCATCACTTGAAGCTCCTTGCTGAGCACATCCATAAAGGAAAGGGTCTCGTATTTGACGGCTTCCGGATTTTTCTTGGGATCGCTGTCATACACACCGTCCACCATGGTAGCCTTCAGGATCACATCGGCGTCAATTTCTGCTGCGCGCAGCGCCGCAGCTGTGTCGGTAGAGAAAAACGGGTTTCCGGTACCGCATCCAAAAACAACTACGCGGCCTTTTTCCAAATGACGCACGGCACGGTTGCGAATATAGGGTTCGGCAACCTGCTGCATAGAAATAGCCGTTTGCACACGCACCGGGCCGCCCAACTGCTCCAAAGCGTCTGCCACGCCCAGGGGGTTAATTACGGTGGCAAGCATGCCCATAGGGTCGGCGCGCGTACGATCCATATTGCC
>CAMMKL010000167.1 GCA_946497265.1 uncultured Clostridia bacterium
GCACAAATCGGGCGGCAGCTTAACACAGAGCTCCCTGCTGCTTACCGGGCCTAAAATCAGTGCCGGGTATGTCAGGCAGGTGATCAACCTAACGCAGACGACAAGCGCCTCTTACCTGTTGCTTTCCAGCCTGGATCTTTCCCGCCGTAACCTGGCCTTGCATGGGAAAGAGACCTTCCGCCAGGTTACCTATTTGGCGGAATACGCCCGTTCTGAAATCAATGGCATTGGCGACTACTACGCCTATTCCAAGGAACTGGTAAACGGGGACAGTATCTATGACTTTGATATCACCAAGCTTTCCATTCATACTTTGGATATTGGTCTGGCCGGTATTGAGGTATACGATATTCTACGGGACGATTACGATATACAGATCGAATTCGGAGATATTGGAAACATCCTTGCCTATGTATCCATTGGGGATCGTAAACAGGACGTAGAGCGCCTGGTAAGCGCCTTGGCGGAAATACGCCGGCTCTATCGTAGAGACAAAGCCGGCATGCTTACTCAGGAGTATATTTCCCCTCTTGTGGCCGCAACCCCACAACAAGCCTTTTACGAAGAAAAGGAGTCTCTTCCTCTTCGTGAGACGGCGGGGCGTATTTGCAGTGAATTTGTTATGTGCTATCCGCCGGGAATCCCCATCCTGGCTCCAGGTGAGCAGATTACCAAGGATATTCTGGATTATATCCTGTACGCAAAGGAAAAAGGCTGCTCCATGACAGGGCCGGAGGACCCAAATATTGAGCGGCTGAATGTTTTAAAAGGAGTGTGACTTAATGGAATTGTGGTTTACGGAACGGCACACGCCCAATGTGAAATTTTCTATCCGGGTTGACCGCCAGCTCTATACCGGGCAAAGCGAATATCAGCGGATCGACGTATTCGATTCCAAGGAGTTCGGACGCTTCCTGACCCTTGACGGATATATGATGCTCACGGAAAAGGACGAATTTATATATCATGAGATGATCACGCATGTACCGATGGCGGTACATCCCTCCGTGCAAAAGGTTCTGGTGATCGGTGCGGGGGACGGCGGCGTCATCCGTGAGCTTACACGGTACGCTTCCATAAAGCATATCGATTTGGTAGAAATCGACGAGCTGGTGGTAGAGGTTTGCCGCAAATATCTTCCGCAAACCGCCTGCCGCCTGAACGACCCAAGGGTTCACCTGCATTTTGAAGACGGGCTGAAATATATCCGCGCCTGCGAAAATGAATACGACCTGATCATTGTGGATTCGACCGATCCGTTCGGCCCGGGCGAGGGCTTATTCACCAAAGAGTTTTACGGGAACTGCTGCAAAGCCTTAAAAGAAGACGGCATTATGGTAAACCAACACGAAAGCCCCTTTTATGAGGAAGACGCCATCGCTATGCAGCGCGCCCACAAACGGATTGTGGAAAGCTTCCCAATCAGCCGCGTATACCAAGCGCACATCCCTACTTATCCTTCAGGGCATTGGCTGTTTGGTTTTTCGTCCAAAAAATATCACCCGGTTCACGACTTAAAACGAACGGAATGGGATTTGCTCAGCCTGCCCACCCGTTATTATACGACACGGCTGCATGCGGGCGCCTTTGCCCTGCCGTTTTACGTGGAGGAGCTATTACGCGATGTTGAATAGAAATATAGAAACTTTTCTCGGCTGCGAAGCTGAATATACAAACGCCGAAATCGTGTTGTACGGCGCCCCCTTTGACTCCACGACCTCTTACCGGCCCGGTACACGGTTCGGCAGCAAAGCGATCCGGTCCGAATCCTACGGTCTGGAAACCTATAGCCCTTATCAGGACAAAGATCTTATAGATATCCCGGTGTTCGACAGCGGGGATTTAGAGCTCTGCTTTGGCGACCCGCAGCAAGCGCTTCTACAAATTGAAGATCGTGCGCAAACCATCCTGGAAGACGGGAAGCTTCCCTTCCTGCTCGGTGGGGAACATTTGGTCACATTGGGCGCCGTTCGGGCCTCTGCAAAGAAATATCCAAACCTTCATATCTTACATTTTGATGCTCACGCCGACCTTCGGGAAGATTATCTGGGCATGAAACTTTCCCATGCCTGTGTGATCCGGCGGTGCTGGGAACTTCTGGGGGACAGCCGAATTTTTCAGTTTGGCATCCGATCCGGAGACCAAACTGAATTTCGCTGGGGCGCGCAAGGGCATGTTTCTACCCGGAAGTTTGATTTTGAAGGGCTAAAAGAAACCATTACGGCCCTTCATGGAAAACCGATTTATCTCACTGTGGATCTTGATGTGCTTGATCCCTCTGTATTTCCGGGAACCGGTACGCCGGAGGCCGGGGGCGTTACCTTTTTGCAATTGCTCTCCGCTCTGCTTACCGTCTGTTCCGGCAGTTGGGTGGTCGGGTGCGATGTGAACGAGCTCAGCCCGCCATATGATCCAAGCGGCATTTCAACCGCTACCGCCTGCAAGGTGGTACGCGAATTATTGCTGGCGCTTTCAAACTGAAAACTCAGGAGGAAAAAAGAATGGGAAAAACATTAATCATCGGCTGCGGCGGAGTGGCAAGCGTCGCCATCCATAAATGCTGCCAAAACAGCGCCGTTTTTGAAGACATCTGCATTGCGAGCAGAACAAAATCAAAATGCGACGCTTTAAAGGAAAAGCTCTCCGGTACAACCGCAACCAAAATTTCTACCGCGCAGGTGGACGCAAACAACGTGGAGGAACTGATTCGCTTGATAGGGGAGTATCAGCCCGACGTGGTACTAAACCTGGCCCTGCCTTATCAGGATCTGGCCATTATGGACGCGTGCCTGGCCGCGAAAGTAAACTATGTGGATACCGCCAACTATGAACCGGAAGACACCGCAAAATTCGAATACAAATGGCAATGGGCCTATCGGGAAAAGTTCAAGGAAGCCGGCATCACCGCCTTATTGGGGAGCGGATTCGATCCCGGTGTGACCGGGGTATTCTCCGCCTACGCCCTCAAGCACCACTTCGATGAGATCCATTCCATTGATATCCTAGACTGCAACGCGGGCGACCATGGCTATCCGTTTGCCACTAATTTCAACCCGGAAATCAATATCCGCGAAGTGTCGGCCAAAGGCAGCTACTGGGAAAACGGGCATTGGGTGGAAACCGAACCAATGGAAATCAAACGTGTCTATGATTTCCCGGAAGTCGGTGAAAAAGACATGTATCTTCTCCATCACGAGGAGATCGAATCCCTTGCGCTCAATATCCCCGGAATCAAACGCATCCGGTTCTTTATGACCTTTGGGCAAAGCTATCTTACCCACCTCAAATGCTTGGAAAATGTGGGGATGACTTCCATCGAACCCATTGAATTTGAAGGGAAGCAAATCGTACCGCTCCAGTTCCTCAAGGCGGTTTTGCCGGATCCCTCCTCCCTTGGCCCCCGTACCAAAGGGAAAACCAACATAGGCTGCATCTTCCAAGGCAAAAAAGACGGGAAAGAGAAAACCTATTATCTTTATAACGTTTGTGACCATCAGGCTTGCTATCGTGAAGTAGATTCTCAGGCGGTCGCATATACCACCGGCGTACCTGCGATGATCGGAGCTATGATGCTCTTGACCAAAACCTGGGATAAGCCCGGCGTGTATAACATAGAGGAGTTTGATCCGGATCCTTTTATGGACGCGCTTAATCAATGGGGGCTTCCCTGGAAAGAAAGCTTCTCTCCCAAGTTGGTGGACTAAATGAAGTGGGATGAACTACCTACGCCCTGCTATGTGGCGGATGAAGAGCTTTTGCTGCGGAATCTGGAGGTTTTAAAGGATGTGAAGGAACGTACCGGCTGCCATATCCTTTTGGCACAAAAAGCGTTCTCTATGTACGCCCTGTATCCTCTGATCGGCCAATATCTGGACGGCGCTACCGCCAGCGGACTGTACGAAGCACGTCTGGGGGCGGAAGAGATGGGCAAAGAAAACCATGTGTTCTCTCCGGCCTATCGGGAAGACGAAATCGATGAGATCATCTCTTTGTGTGATCACATCGTATTCAATTCCTTTTCACAGCTGGAGCGTTTCGGCGACAAGGTAAGAAATGCCGGGAAAAGCGCTGGCCTGCGCATTAATCCGGAGTGTTCCACCCAACAAGGCCACGCAATTTACGACCCTTGTTCCCCGGGTTCCCGCCTGGGGGTTACTCTGGAAAATTTTCGTCCTAAGCAGCTGGACGGCGTTGACGGCCTGCATTTTCATACCCTTTGCGAACAGGACGCAGACGACTTGGCGCGCACGGTAGATGCAGTGGAAGAAAAATTTGGGCCGTGGCTTTCCCAAATGAAATGGTTGAATTTCGGAGGAGGCCACCATATCACTCGGCCAGGGTACCAACTGGATTTGTTGGAAGCTTGTATCGCCCGGATACAAAACCGTTACGGCGTGCAGGTGTATCTGGAACCGGGGGAAGCGGTTGCACTGAATGCGGGATTTTTAATTACTACCGTATTAGAGATTGTGCATAACGGGATGGATATTGCCATTCTAGATACCTCCGCCGCCTGCCACATGCCGGATGTGCTCGAAATGCCATACCGTCCCCCGCTGCGAGGCGCAGAGGGCGCCGGCGTGCTTCCCTATACTTACCGCCTTGGTGGAATGACCTGTTTGGCAGGCGATATCATTGGAGACTATTCGTTTCCTACTCCTCTAAAACCAGGTGACCGGCTGGTGTTTGAAGATATGGCAATCTATTCCATGGTGAAAAACAACACATTTAATGGGATGCCGCTTCCGGCAATCGTGCTTCGGGAGCAGGACGGACGGTGTCGTATTCTACGCCGGTTTGGTTATGAAGAATTTAAATGCCGCCTTTCTTGACGAGCAGGCGCGAGAGACATAATATAAAGAAAGCTAAAATACATCAACAAGACCCCATTGGCAGACAGGATAATTTTGTCTGCCAATGGGGTCTTGGCAAATTAGGTTCCATACAAAACAGAAAAACCGAATGTCGAAGACACTCGGTTTTTCTTGGAGGTGCCACCCAGATTTGAACTGGGGAATCAGGG